>JAADHG010000267.1:6221-21817 GCA_013151975.1 Chlorobiota bacterium
CACCTTTACGTTTTACTTCAGCAGCATATTTTTTACCTCCTCTCATTCCATTTTCTTCATTCATAAACAGTACTACTCTTATGCTTCTTTTGGGTTTTATCCCTATTTTTTTAAGTAACCGTAACACATCCATAGACTGTACAATTCCTGCACCATCGTCATGAGAACCATCTCCTAAATCCCAAGAATCTAGATGACCTCCAACAACAATGTATTCATTTGGAAATTCGCTCCCTTTAATCTCTCCAATAACGTTATAGGACAGCACATCTTTTAATTGTTTACAATTTTGCTTGAAATAAAATTTTAAATCTTTATTTAATTTCAAAAAACTACTTAGCAATTCTGCATCATTGGTACTAATTGCTGCCGAAGGGATACGTTCATTTAAAGGTGTGTCTCCGTAGTTCATTGCTCCTGTATGAGGATAATTATCTAAGCGTAAATTCATAGAGCGTACAATTGTACCAACAGCTCCATATTTTCCAGCTTCTTTTGCTCCAGAGCCACGTTGGTCTACACTACCTCCATAGGCTCTAAACGTATTTATTAAAGTAGCATCCATTGGGCGATTAAAAAACACTATTTTACCTTCTATTTTTTCGCGCCCAAGTATTTTTAATTCCTCTATACTATGTACTTCTATTACATTAGCTTTTATTCCAGGTCTTGGAGTAGCGACTGAACCTCCTAAAGCACATATATTTACATTTGTTGTTTCTCCTGGTTTAGTTTCAATAAAAGCAAACTCAGGAGTGCCTCTCACCCATTTGGGCACCATTACAGGTTGAAGCCATACTTTATCCAATCCAATTTCTTCCAACTCTTCTTTTGTCCACTGCACCGCTCTTTCTGCATTTAAAGATCCCGATAAACGCCCTCCAATTTGATTTGATAAATAATTTAGCCACTCATAGCTTTGTCCGTTGGTTAAAGAGGTGTCGTATATTTTCTTTATTATTTCTGCATCTGTTTGGGGAAATGACAATGCCGATATAAATAGTGTACATAAAAAAAGTGCTTGTTTCATTTGTTGATGGTTTTATTAATTCTCCTAAGAGGTCTCAAAATGTTTTTTCAAGTTTTAAATATACAGTTTCTTAGAATTACTAATCCAAAAAGAAATCATAAAAAAACCAGCTTTCGCTGGTTTTCTTCCTTAACACATAAATTCTTGGTTTAATTAATAAAAATTGTTTAACAAACAATCGTATTTTCTAAACAACATTTTTATTCGTTATTTAATTCTTGCTTATACAATTCAAGATTAGCCTTTATATCATCGTCTAACTCTGGTTCTTTAATATCGGTATAATTGCATAATGTATCATACATAATTTTAGCTACTATATAGCGTGCTGTTGGTTTATCATCAGCAGGAATTGCAAACCAAGGCGCATGTGGTTTTGATGTTCTATTAATAGCATCTTCGTAACAAAGTTGATATTGGTCCCATAGCTTGCGTTCTTTCAAATCATCTGGAGAAAATTTCCAATGTTTATTTTCTTTTTCTAGACGCCTTAGCAATCTTTTCTTTTGTTCTCCTTTTGAAAGATTTAAGTAAAATTTAAAAATAATTGTTCCGTTTTCAGCAATATGCTTTTCAAAATTATTTATTTGTTCAAATCTCGAGTCCCAAAATGCATCATTTATATCTGCTAAAGAACGTATTGATGGAATATTTTCGCCTAAAATGTAATTAGGGTGTACTCGTGTTACTAAGACATTTTCGTAATGTGTCCTGTTAAAAACACCAAACTTTCCTCTTGACGGAAGTGCTATATAATGCCTCCAAATATAATCATGGTCACGTTCTAAATCGGTAGGCACTTTAAAACTATGCACTACAATCCCGCTGGTGTTAAAATCTTTAAATACTTCTCTAATTAAACTATCCTTACCCGAAGTATCCATGCCTTGTAAACATACCAAAACAGCATATTTACCATGTGCATAAATGGTATCTTGTAATTTCCCCAGTTTTCTTCGAACTTTTCGTAATTCTTTTTCAACACTATCACTGTCAGTTTCTAAATTATATACTGTCGATGTTATTTTTAGGCTAATAGGTTGGTTTACTTTAAAGTCTTTAGGTAGGATTGTTTTCATGGAATTTGTTCTAAGATTAAATTTATTCATAAAGATAGTAAAACAATAAAATCTAGAAAAAATATGTTGTTTTACGAATTTTTACTACCTTGGTTATACCTACTTAACATATAAACCCCAAATGCCATGAAAAAAAACTACTTATTTTTCTTGATTATTACTGTGTATATGCAATCGTTTGCACAGTCAAGTTGTGAAGATGCACATTCTGATGTTATCTATGCCTATTCGCATGTAAAATCGGCTTACAACTCCAATAACATTACACATTTAAAGTATTACTCTAAAAGATCATTGGATGCTTTTAATCGTGCTAAAAAAAAGCTAAATGATTGTAAATGCGAAGCGTCATATAATAATGCTTACGATGCTTATGAGTTACTAGATAAAGTCTCAAACTCTGAAACTTTTGAAGATGGTCGTTTTTACGTGAAAAGAGCGAGAGATATAGCCAAAGAAGTTATAAATGAGCTCGAGTTATGTACACAATTAAGTGTTGAAGATGAAGCACTAGCTGAACTAGAGAACGAGCAATTTAAGTTGAAACAACAACAAATTGAATTGAATCTTAAAGAGGAGCAAATCAAACTAAAATTGGCAGAAAGAGATGCCAAAGAATTACGCTTAAGAAAAGAACAACTTATACAAAAAAACGAACTCGCCATAATAGCAAATGTTAGAACATTTAATGATATTCTAATAGCTTGTGAATGTGAGACAGAAATTTCTGAAATTAAACGTGATAAGGAGATTTTTCTATCTAAGAACTTAGATGAAATTAAAGCAAACTATTTAACAATTATTAAAAGTATGACCACTAATTACTTACAAAAATTAAGTGCATGCAATAATTAATATATAACTTGTCTTAAATTAAAGACTGTCTGAAAAATATTTTAGATTGTCATTCTGGACTTGTTTCAGAATCTTTTTAATGAATCCTGAACTAAATTCAGGGTGACAGCTTAGTTTAGTTGTTACTTACTTTTCAAACAGTCTTTATTTATTTACTTGCAAACATTTTAACGTCGCTTTCACTCACTTCAGCTTCTCCCAAGATAATGAGTCGTTCTATTACATTTCGTAATTCACGAATATTTCCTGTCCAATCGTATTCTTGCAACAGTTTTATAGCTGCTTTTGAAAACGTTTTCTTTGCTGTACCCTGCTCATTAGCTATCTTTTTAGAGAAATAATCTATTAAAATTGGAATATCATCACGCCTATCATTTAAAGCAGGAACTTTTATTAAAATAACGGCTAACCTATGGTACAAATCTTCACGAAATCTCCCTTCCTCTATTTCTTTTTTTAGATTTTTATTAGTTGCAGCAACCACACGAACATCTACTTTAATATCTCTGTCATTCCCTACACGTTGTATTTTATTTTCTTGTAACGCCCTTAAAACTTTTGCCTGTGCAGACAAACTCATATCTCCTATTTCATCCAAGAAAATAGTGCCGCCATTAGCCGCTTCAAACTTTCCTGCTCTATCCTTCACTGCTCCTGTAAAAGCACCCTTAATATGACCAAACAGTTCGCTCTCAATTAATTCTGATGGGATTGCAGCACAATTCACTTCAATTAATGGTCCATTTGATCGTTCACTTTTTTGATGTAACCAATGAGCTACTAACTCTTTCCCTGTTCCATTTGGCCCAATAATTAAAACTCTAGCATCGGTTGGTGCAACTTTCTCTATCATCTCCTTAATTTGAGAAATACCTTTACTTTCTCCAATCATTTCATAATTCTTGCTTACCTTCTTCTTTAGCAATTTGTTTTCTACAACAAGCTCTTTACGATCAAGTGCATTACGGACTGTATTTAACAAACGATTTAAATCTGGAGGCTTAGAAATATAATCAAAAGCACCTAAACGCATAGTATTAACCGCGGTATCTAAATCGCCATGACCAGAAATCATGACTACAGGAATTTCAGGTTTAATTTTCTTAATAGCCTCAAGCACCTCAACACCATCCATTTTTGGCATTTTAATATCGCAAAGCACTAAATCAAAATCTTCTTTTTTAATTTTTTCAATGCCAATTAAACCATCTTCAGCTTCATCAACTTGGTAGGTATCGCTTTCTTCTGAGAGTATTTTGGTTAATACTCTTCTTATAGCTGCTTCGTCTTCAATTACTAATATTTTGGGCATATTCTATTAAGATTATTTATTAAATAAATGCACATCTCTTTGCGGAAACGGGATACTAATATTGTGCTCTCTAAATACTTTGTCAATTTCAAATCTCATATCACTCTTAGGTATTGATGCTTGAAAACTATCATTCATCGTGAAAATTAATTTAAAATCTAAGGAACTGTCTCCAAAATTAGTAAACAGTACTAAAGTGTCTGCCTTTTTTATAACCGACGGATGATTGTTAGCGACTTGTATTAACAATTTTTTCACTAAAGTAACATCACTACCGTAAGCCACTCCAATTTGTACATTCTCCCTCGTTTCCGAACCATTTTCAGTCCAGTTAAACAAGCTATTGGTTAAATATAAATGATTAGGGATAATTAACACCTTATTATCTATGGTCACCGCTCTTGTAGTTCTTAAGTTTATTTCTTCAACGCGTCCCACTTTACCATCTAACTCAATAATATCTCCCACGTGAACCGATTGATCTACCAAAATAAAAACCCCAGAAATAATATCTTGAAATAAGGTTTGTAAGGCTAGACCAACACCAACTAATAATGCTGCCGAAGCCGCAAAAATTGCAGTAACATTAACGCCCATATTATTAAAGGTCATTAATAATATAACAACATAAATAAACCATTTACTATACGAAAACAAAGACACAAACTTTGCTTTGTCATTTAGTGGCATATGTCTGGTTAGTAATTTTCTGAATAATTTTAAAACAAATGATGTTATAAACAAAACAACGATAACAACCAAAATTGTTTTTACAGTAATTTGAACCTCATCACTAAAGTTAAAACTATAATTTAAAAAATCGGTTAGCTTTTTCATACTCTAATATTTTAACCATTTGTATATATCCTTGTAGCTTGGTTTTTTGCCATACATTAATATTCCAACGCGGTAAATTTTTGCTGCAAACCAAACTGTAAACATAAATGTTCCTATTAATAAAGCTAAAGATATTAATTGTTGCCATAATGGAACCCCAAAAGGAAAATACGCATTAGCATTACCACTGGAGATGTTAAGGGAATAAATGAAAATACTGTGGACACCGTCCCATGAGGATCTTCAATAACGGTAAATATACCTACATAAACAGCCAATATTAACGGCATTAAAATGGGCATCATAAATTGTTGTGTGTCGGTCTCATTATCAACAGCAGCTCCAATGGCAGCGTATAACGAACTATATAACAAATACCCTCCAACAAAGAATAATACAAATGCAATAATCATGTTTGTTAATGGTAAATTATAAATAGCAGCTATCATTTGTTGCGCTTGCATTTGCATATCTTGTGAAGCCATGGCTTGCTGCATCATTTCTTGTTGTGGCGCTTGCATCTCGGACATATTAATTCCAAAAATTGCAGATACAATTACCATTAAAACACTACCTAAAATTATCCAAACCACAAACTGCGTGATTCCTGCTAAAGATGTTCCTATGATTTTGCCCATCATAAGCTGAATTGGTTTTACTGACGAAATAATAATCTCAATAATTCTGCTGGTTTTTTCTTCAATAACACTGCGCATAATCATGTTTCCATAAATAATGATAAACATGAACAATAAGTATCCCGCAATACCACCAAAAGCGAGTTTTACAATATTATCAATTTTGGAGGTCTTTTCTCCCTCGTAACTTTCTTGTGCAATATCAATAGATGTTCTTGATGCCTTTATTTTATCAGTATCCACACCATCTTGTTGGAGTTTTAGATCGGTTAACTTTCTTTCTAGTTTAGTCTCTAAACTAGAAAGAAAAGTTAAAGAAGGTGTGTCTTGAGAATAAAATTTTATAGTTTTTGCAATGTCATTTATATCCGTTCCTGAAGCAATGTACAACAAACCATATTCCTCTTTTTCTTCAACTAAATCTTTAGCTTCATCCAAAGACAAATCTTTTAAAATAGTATAGGTTGTATATTCTGTATTCTTAAAAATACTACTCACTAAACCAGATTCATCTAAAATTGAAATGGTACGTTCCTTATTATTATTTAACTGAGATAAATAGGCTACAACAGCAATAAGAGCAATCATTATCATTGGACTCAAAATAGTCATAATAATAAACGATTTATTTTTAACCTTTGTTAAATATTCTCTTTTTATGATTAATGATAAATGATTCATGATTTACTGTTTTCAACGGTTTGAATAAAAATATCGTTAGCACTTGGTATAAGCTCGTTAAAATGATTTACTTGTGCTATACTTGTTAAAAACGATAATAGATTGTTTGATGATTCGGAAGGTTTAAGCTTTATATTCAGCTTTAAATCGTTATTTAAAGATTTAAAATTAGCTGGAGCCGTTTCAAACTTTTCGTTTATAATTTGTGTCAATTGTGTTTCATTACTGGCTACTAATCCAACTTCAAAAGTATTGGTTTTATATTGCCGTTTAATGTCTTGTAATTTACCATCAAGAATTTTATTTGATTTATGAATTAAAGCAATGTGATCACATAATTCTTCGACCGACTCCATACGATGGGTTGCAAAAATAACCGTTGCGCCATCTTCTCTTAATTGTAGAATCTGATCTTTTATAAGATTTGCATTTATAGGGTCGAAACCAGAAAAGGGTTCGTCAAAAATTAATAATTTTGGTTGGTGCAAAACGGTAACTACAAACTGGATTTTTTGCGCCATCCCTTTAGAAAGTTCCTGAATTTTTTTATCCCACCAATCGCCAATTTCCAGTTTTTCAAACCAAAATTTGAGTCGCTTTTTTGCTTCTGCTTTACTCAAACCCTTTAATTGTGCTAGATATAAAACCTGTTCTCCAACTTTCATAGACTTATACAAACCCCGTTCTTCTGGCAAATATCCAATATCTTGGATATGATGTGCCTTTAAAGGTTCTCCATCTAGAAACACATTACCTGTATCTGGCATTGTAATCTGGTTTATAATTCTAATAAGGGTTGTTTTTCCTGCACCATTTGGGCCTAAAAGTCCAAAAATGCTTCCTTTAGGAACTTCAATTGAAACATTGTTTAACGCTTTAAAATCTCCGAAATTTTTAGAGACCGAATTGGCCACTAATAAGTTATTCACACGCTTTAAATTTTAATATTATTAAATACTTTATAAAATTGAGAACGCGTGTAACCACTACGTTCTTACAATAAAAACTTTTTGTGTTTTAAATAGGTCTTGTAAAGATATTAAATGTTACATGAACTTCTAGTTTTTTATATAGAAATGCATAAAAAACAAAACCCACCCTTAAAAAAATAAGGATGGGAAAAATTGCTATGAAAAAGAAAAATTACCACTAACACACATTAGTGGTAATTCAAATATAATGTTTTTTCTTAAATAAATCTTAAAATTGAAAAAATTCTTTAATAACGCGGCTTAACTAAAGAATTTATTTACAAATCATTCTTGTTTTAATAACATTTGTTATGAAAACATGTCTTTTACTTTTTCAAAAAAGGATCGATCTGTACTTTCTGGTTTAGGTTCAAAGTGCTCATCATCTAGATTATTTTCAAAAAACTCTCGTTGCTGTTTATTAAGTGTTTTAGGTGTCCACACATTAATATGCACTAATAAATCCCCTTTGCCATAACCGTTAATACTTGGGATTCCTTTTCCGCGTAATCTTAAAATCTTACCAGATTGCACTCCAGTTTCTATTTTTATACGCACTTTTCCAGTAACGGTATCTATCTCTTTTGAAGTCCCTAAAATAGCATCTGGGAGGCTTACATACAAATCGTAATGTAAATTATCGCCCTCTCGCTTTAATGTTGGATGATTTATTTCTTGAATGGCAACTAATAGGTCTCCTGGAATTCCATTTCCTGGAGCTTCATTTCCTTTCCCAGATACTTTTAGCTGCATCCCATCTACAACCCCTGCAGGAATTTTTATTGACACTGTTTCTTCTGCAATAATTAATCCTTGTGCATCAGCATCAGCTGGTTTTTTATCTATAATTTGACCTGCACCACCACAAGTATGACAAGGTGCAGACGTTTGCATTCTTCCTAAAATAGTATTGGTTACCCTTGTAACTTGTCCTGCACCATTGCAGGTTGTACATGTTTTGTAAGTTGTGCCTTTGGCTTGCTTTTTACGTTTTACTTTTATTTTTTTTTCAACACCATTAGCAATTTCTTCAAGCGTTAATTTTACTCTTATTCGCAAGTTACTACCCTTAACAACACGTTGTCTTTGACCGCCAAAGCCACTAAAACCGCCTCCACCACCAAAAGCGCCTCCAAAAATATCTCCAAATTGACTGAATATATCATCCATATTCATACCTCCTCCGCCAAAACCACCCGAGCCATCAAAAGCTTGATGACCGAACTGATCGTAACGCGCTTTTTTATCTGGATCGCTCAGTACTTCATAGGCTTCAGCAGCTTGCTTAAATTTCTCTTCAGCTGCTTTATCGTTTGGATTTTTATCAGGATGATATTTTAATGCCTTTTTACGATACGCCTTTTTAATTTCAATCGCAGTTGCACTTTTGCTTATTTTTAGAACGTCGTAGTAATCTTGTTTTGCCATATTCCCTTCCCTAAACCCTTCCCAAAAAGAAGGTAAACTAGGTGTTTAATTAATAATTTTTTATTGTCCGATAATAACTTTAGGAAACCGAATAACTTTATCGCCTAAAGCATATCCTTTTTCAATAACGTCTATAATTTTTCCTTTTAACTTTTTACTTGGAGCTGGAATTTGTGTTACAGCTTCATGATTATCTGCATTAAACACATCGCCTTTTTTTACTTTTATTTGCGATAACCCCTTTTGCTCTAAACTTGTTAACATTTTTTTGTAAATAAGCAATACACCCTTTCGTAAATCTTCGGCTTCTTTATCTTCTTCAATATGATTTAAAGCACGTTCAAAATCGTCTAAAACTGGTAATAATGACTTTATTACATCTTCGCTGGCTGTTTTAAACAACTCTATACGCTCTCTAGTGGTTCGTTTTTTATAGTTTTCAAACTCTGCAAATAACCTTAAAAATTTATCTTTTTCTTTTTGTAGTTCGTCTTGTAACTTCTCCTCTTCTGAACGTGTATCAACATCTTCTACGACTGCTTCTGGTGTCGTCTCCATTTGCTCTTCCAAATTATCTTCTACTTTATCTTTTTTGCTCATTCTATATTGAACTTTAATTTTAAACGTTTTCGTTTCACTAAACAGTTGGCAAAAGTACTGCCATTATTATTAAAATGTCAAAATGTCACAAAATATTTTTACTTTTTTAACATCACAACATATAACAAATCTATATTTTTACAAGCAACACTAAATCAATACACATGAAACAAAAAATTCTATTATCGCTAATTGCTTTTATTAGCTTAGTTGTACTTAGCTCGCACGATTTATATATAAAACTTAAAAGTTTTTATTTAGAACCAAATACCAAAACCTTAATATATGTGTACAATGGTACTTTTGGCAAAAGCGAAGCCATACTAGCACGAGATCGAATGATTGATGTGTCTTTGATTAATCCAGGAGAAAAAGCTGTACATCCAGATAAAAGTTTATGGTTTGAAAAGAATAACCAAACAGTATTAAAAATTACAACAGGAAAAGTAGGCACCGGAGTTTTAGGTATTTCCACTTTACCAAGAATTAACGAGTTTACTGCCGAAAGTTTTGCAAGTAATATGAAACATGAAGGGCTTTTAGATGTACTTGTAGAACGTGAAAAATCGGGAGAAGATTTAAAACCTGCCAGAAAAAAATATTCTAAACATGTAAAAGCAATTTTTCAAGTAGGAAACAAACAGACTGATGATTATAAAACTGTTTTGGGTTATCCCATTGAGTTCATTCCAATGAGCAATCCTTATGCACTTAAGATTGGTGACGAATTAGTTATGAAACTTTTAATTGACGGAGAACCCGTTGCCGGAGAAATGGTTTATGCCAGTTATAACGACCAATATGGTCACGAAAAAGACGGCACACCACGTGATGCTTATAAGGTGCTAACTAATAGCGATGGTATTGTTACGGTAAAAATAGTAACTTCTGGACATTGGTATTTTAGAACTGTGAATTTGGAAAAAAGCACTTTAAAAGATGCTGATTATGTTTCCATTTCGGCAGCTTTAACTTTTGAAGTGAAATAATAATAAACAAGTAAGAAAAACCAACTTATGACAAAACGAGATTTTTTCAGAATTATAATTAAGCTTTTTGGTCTCTATTCTCTAATTCTAACAGTATTTTATTACATTCCATCAAATATTAGTTATGTCACTTTTCAATTTGAACCGATTGTTTTATTATGGCTTTTTGGAGCATCATTACTTGCAATATTAGTTTATGTTTTTTTAATTCTAAAAACTGACCTAATAATTGATTTATTGAAGATTGACAAAGGATTTGATGATGAGCAAATTGATTTCGGAAGTTTTAATAGCCAAAAAATAATTCAGCTCGCTTTAATAATAATTGGTGGGTTTTTGATTATTGACTATTTACCTGACTTTTTGCAATATACTTATTTAGCATTTAAAAAAGAAGTTTCACCAAGTGGGTTGAATCAATTAGAGGAATTTGGTTTTGGTAAAATAACTGATTATTTCAATTGGGTAATTTCTGGAATGAATCTAATTATTGCTTATTTTTTGTTGACTAATTACAACAGAGTTACTAAATGGTTGACTCGAAATGAAAAAAACATTGAGTAACAAAAAGCTGCACTAAAACCTAACCTTATATAGGCATGTTAACATCTAAGTTTTCGTAGCGCGTAACATTTCTCTCTTTCCTAGAGGGCCTTCTAAGCGTTCTACAACAAACCCAACAGCTTGCATCGCACGCCGCACACTTCCTTTGGCTGAATAGGTAACTAATACACCTTTGGGTTTTAGAGCTTTGTACATAATTTTAAACATAGCTTCTGTCCATAATTCAGGTTGTACGCGTGCTCCAAAAGCATCAAAATAAATAAGATTAAAAGCATTTCTTTCTTTTATATACTTAAAAAGTTTTTGTTGTTTGGTTAACAAAAATTTAGAATGAATCTCATTTACTTCTTCCCAAGAACAATTGTGGATTTTAGAAAATAACGTATTGTTTACCTTGAGTTGTTCTGCGTAATTAAGTTGCTTAATTTCATCTTGTGAAACTGGATAGGCTTCAACGCCAACATAGTCAACTTGAATATTATCTTTTTTAGCTTCAAGGCAAGTGATAAATGCATTTAAACCTGTACCAAATCCTATTTCTAGTATAGATATATTTTTAATATTAGCTGAAACTAGTTCAGAATGGCAAATGTGATGTAATCCATGTTTTATAAAGACATGCTTCGTTTCTTGTATGGCTCCATGAATAGAATGATATTGCTCGTTCCAATCTTCAATTTGAATGGTTTTAGAACCATCAGCAGTTGTAATTATTTTGCGTTGCAATTTATTTTCTTAATAAAACTCCATCAGCTTCAAAAGCATATGTTTTTTCTGGCATATTTATAGCAACTATATCTTCTTTACTTTTTCCTGCATCTTCTGCATAATGACGTAGTTCTTCTACAGATGTTTCAGTAATAAAGGCTTTTCCATTAATTATAACATCGCCTTTAGCATTTAATGGCATAAAAAAACCATAGTCTTTAAAACGCACCATCACTTCTTTATTATCTCCTAAATCTAGCTTCATCCAGCATCCTTTCGTAGAACAAACTTCATTAATCTTTGCAGACACCTTAGACATAATAGTATCTCCAACTTTCATTGTTAGGTATTGGTCATACATTTCAGAAGCCGATATTGCTCCATCTGCTGGAATTTCTATTCCAAAAGAAGCATAAGCTATATCTTCACCTTGAGTGCTTTCTACATTATTATTTTTCTCTTTCTTGCAAGAACTAATAAAGGCAACAACTAGTAATAATATCAATAATTTTTTCATAATGATTTCTAATAATTTGGTTATAAACTATAATCTGTAAATATAAAGCATTTTAGTCTTTTTTCTGTTTTTTATAAGTTGTAATTTGTTTAATTTTGTGGCGACAAAAAAGATATAATGATAGACAATACAGCATATAAGATTGAGGTAACTAAAGTTGCGAAATCAAAAATTAACGATGTAGATTTTGATAATTTAGGTTTTGGAAGTGTATTTACTGACCATATGCTTGTATGCGATTATAAAGATGGTGCTTGGAGTGCTCCCAAAATTACACCTTACCAACCTATAACTTTAGATCCCTCAGCACGGATTTTTCACTATGGGCAATCTATTTTTGAAGGCCTTAAAGCCTATAAAGATGCAGAAGACACTGTTTGGTTATTTCGCCCTTTAGATAATTGCAAGCGTTTAAATATTTCTGCTAAACGATTGGCTATACCTGAATTACCAGAAGCTTATTTTATGGAAGGCTTAAAAACCTTATTGCGAATTGACAGTCAGTGGGTTCCAAAAAGCGAGGGCAGTTCGTTATATGTTAGACCTTTTATGTTTGCAACAGGAGAAGGCTTTCATGCATCCCCTTCTGATCAATATAAATTTATTATTGCTTGTTCACCTTCTGGGGCTTACTTTTCTGGAAAAGTAAAAGTATTAATAGAAGAAAAGTATTCACGTTCAGCCAATGGTGGTGTTGGTTTTGCAAAAGCTGCAGGAAATTATGCTGGACAATTTTATCCTACGCAGTTAGCCAATAAAAAAGGATATCAGCAAGTTATTTGGACAGACGATAATACGCATGAGTACATAGAGGAAGCTGGAGCAATGAATATTTTTGTTAGAATTAATGATACTTTAATTACTACACCAATAAGTGATCGGATATTGGATGGCATTACTCGAAAAAGTATTATTGATATTGCTAAAGAAGAAGGTATAACTGTTATCGTTAGAAAAATTACGGTTAAAGAACTGGTTGGTGCTGCTAACGATGGCTCTTTAAAAGAAATGTTTGGCGCTGGTACTGCTGCTGTAGTATCACCAATAGCTGCTTTTGGCTATAAAGATAAAGATTATGATTTGCCTGAACTTGAAAATAGCTATGCTTCCTTTTTAAAGAAACGTATCACAGATATTCAAACTAATAAAACTGAAGACATATTTGGTTGGAGATATAAAGTATAGGTATTAGGCTTTATATCTATTAAAATCTACTTTGTTTCAAGAATGTCTGCAATATTAGGTTTAAAATAATTTGGTCCTTTAAGTACTTTACCATCTTCACGATAAATAGGCTTACCATCCGCTCCTAATTTACTCATATTACTACGTTGTATTTCATTAAACACTTCTTCAATTTTATGTTGTAAACCATGTTCAATTATGGTACCACAAAGGATGTATAACATATCCCCTAAAGCATCAGCGACTTCAACTAAATCATCGTTATTAGCGGCTTCAAGATATTCTTCATTCTCTTCTTTCATCAAATTAAAACGCAACGTGTTTTTAGCAACTCCCAAATCGGCTTTTTGCGAATCTCTATAATCTAATTTAAATGCTTGGTGAAAGGCTTTTACGGCTTCAATTTTATTTTTCATTTTTCATTTGTCTTTTGTCTTTTGTCTTTTGTCTTTTGTCTTTTGTCTTTTGTCTTTTGTCTTTTGTCTAAAATTTACATTACTTTTTTCATTAACCACGAAGGGACAATTTTTAAAACCCAAGCAATTAATTGCCAACGTTTGGAAATATAAACACGTCGTTTTTTGCGTTTTATTGCTGTGTAAATTTGCTTGCTTGCTTTGTCTAATGAAGCCATCCAGAAAATGCCTTCTCCTAGAGCCATTCTAGTATCTACAAATCCTGGGCGAATATCGGTAACATACATCTTCCCTCCTTTTATTTCTTTAGACTTAAAATACAACGATTCTAAATAATTTACTTGATATGCTTTTGATGCAAAATACGAAGGCGAAAACCGGTTTCCTCGCAATGATGCTATAGATGAAATAGCTACCAAATGCCCAAAGCCTTGCACTTTAAACAAATTAAATGCCAAATCGTAAATTCGCGTTGCGCCTACAACATTAGTTGTAATAGTATCCTCTTCTTTCACCCAATCCAGCTCAGGATTTTCATAACCAATTCCAGAAGCATGAACGATAAGATGAATCTCTTTTAATTCACTAACAATGTCTTGAAAAGCCTGTTCGCATTTTTCAATATTTTGAACATCAAACGGCTTAACGACATAGGCTTTCGGATTTGTTTTTTTTATATCTTCTAACAACTCCTGTCGTCGTCCAGTAATTACAACTGTATAACCATCTTGCACAAGAAACTTGGCAAGTTGTTTTCCAATTCCCGATGTTGCTCCAAAAACTATGGCATTCTGCATATTATTCTTTAAATTCGCGGTTCTAAAATAACGTTTTAAAAATACACAAATATGTTTAGTAAAGGTCAAATTATATTTGGAATATTATTCGCCATTACATTTGTTATTGTATTAATTTTTGCCTATAGAAAAGATCTTGAAATTCGTAAGCGTTATTATAAAGGCTCCTTTTGGGTATTATTAGCTTTTATAGCATTTTTATTACTGATTGTTGGTATTAAATCTTTTCTTGGATAATACTCTTTGTCCGAAATTTCTTCTGGATAATTATATTTTACTATCTTAATGGCTAAATATACCTAGTACTGGGTATTTTTTTATTCACTCTTTTAAGTGAGGTTTGTGCTGTAACAAAACTATTAAATTTTCTTATGCAACCAACTTTAGATCCTAATGAATTATCTAGGCTTCAAAAACAAAATCATTTATATAATACCAATGAAGAAATTATCGGCTACAATAAATATGGCAATGATATAAATATACCTAAAGTGAAAGATGAAATATGTAGAAGTTTATCTAAACGATATTATATTATTTTCGATGAAAAACATATTCCAAAATCCGAAGAAGAATTAATCTCATTTACTAAAATATTTGAAATCAATAAAGTAATTACAGTTTGTAATGATAATATTGAACATATCACAAATGATGAAAATAGTATTACTCGAAATACTATGCTATTTTTTTCAGATTTAGGGTTTGCAATTACTTCTTTAGAAGACTCTCAAATTGAATTAGTAGGACTTCAAGAAAATTCTTTTAAAATAGAACCAGAATACCAAATAAGTACTTGCGAAACTAGAGAGAGTGAAGAAAAGGTTAATAATACTACTTTATATGCATCTATAGATATTCGAAATAAAAAAGAATTTGTTGGTGGTCTCTCTGACCCTGATTTATCGGATAGTACAAACAAAAATATTATATATAAATGGCATTGGGGGATTCATAGAATAAACGCTCATCTTTGTATAAATAGAGGA
>JAADHG010000021.1 GCA_013151975.1 Chlorobiota bacterium
AGATATTGTTACTATAAATGTAAATAATTTATCAAAAGGTGTTTATTTTTTTAGTTTTTATACTCAAGAAGGAGAGTTTATCAAGAAAATTGTAATTCGCTAATCCTCAAACACAATACTTTCATACGCACCTAGATCGGGAGTTGATCCTCGAGGTGTGTTTAAAATATCTGATGTTAAGTTGCCAAAGATAATCCCAGCATTATCAGCCGATGAGCCATTATGTATTTGTAACTTATTATTTTGTGGATCTAAAAATTCTGGATCAAGATTAAAGATACTATTTTCATAAAGAGCGATATTACCAAAATCGTATTGGTCTCCAGTAAAATTACTATTTGGGTCGTCGAATTTGATTAAGCAATTGGTGAATTTAAAATTAAAAGTATCGTTACTATCTTTGTCTAACAGGAGTTCAGGATTATCATTACCATAAATAATACAATTTGTAAAATTGGCTTCATCTAGAGGATTTGTAAACGTTGTATTATCGGCATCAATAAGGAAGTTATTTAACAGTACAGAAGGAAATTGTCTGAAACTATTATTCCAATAGTTAGCAAAAGTAGAATGCACAAAGTTATAGCTCCCGCCATAAGTACCCGCAAACGAGGATTGACCACTGTTATTTATAACTATATTCTCACCATTAATAGAGGTGCCTCTTCCTAATATTCCAAAATTGCTAGAATTATAAATTTGAGAATTGGTAACAACAAGTTTTGAAGCATCATTTTGATTGCCATCACTTAAAATACCAACGGTTCCATTTTTAATAGTGGCGTGGTTAATAGTATTATTTGTACTGCCATTAAATAACCAAATGGTTTGCCATTGTCCGGGAACGTGTGCAAAATTAGGTTCTAATCTATCGCCTTCAAAAATTACTTCACCTTCTAAAAGGTCAGGATCAATGCTTGGTAAGCCATTAACATTTAAAGAGCCTCCACTAGTAACTAATAAGCCAGAATTAGCATGAAAATGTACTCGTGCACCTGCATCAATAGTTAAGGTTTTAGTATCGTTTACAGCTGCATAACCATATATTACATAGGGTTTTTCATTGGTGAATGTAAGTTCAGCATCAGTTAAAAAGCGCCCTTGTATTGTAGTTTCATCATCAATGCCATCGTCATCAATATCAAAAGTTAATGTCTCAATTATGGTTTCTCCAGTAGTTCCATCAATAAAGCGTTGTGGAAAAATAAAAACAGCATCTTTAACTAAAGTTACTAATTCAACCTTTTGAAAATTTTCACCAGCGTCAAACTCTATTGCATCGGTATATAAAAATTGTGTCTGCAATGCTGCTAAAGTTTGAATATCTATAGTCGTTTCTATAAATATAAACATACTGTCTTTGGCAAGAATCTCGATATTTTCAAATTCTTTTCCTTGCTGTGGACCACTACCAGAAATACCATCTACATTTAAACGATACATTGAGTTTTGTCCTTGGCTTAAACGTAAAGTTGGAATTACAATATCTGTATTACTTCTATTGTAAACCTTTAAATTATAAGTACTAGAACCAATATTTGTAAAAACTGTATCGAGATACACGGTGTCTTTTGAAAATTCTAGACTTCCTGTACTTGGACTAAATTCAAAATCTTTTCTACATGAACTCCAAAAAATTAATAATCCGAGGCAGAAAATAAAATATAAGTAGCGTTTCATGTAGTAAAGATAAATTTTATTTCAATTTTGAGAACAAAAACTTATGATGTTCATCAAGGGTAAAAATATAACTTTTAAATTGAAGGAAAAGTATGAGTAGTATAAATTTAATCAAATAACGACGCAAGTTCTGGGGTAATTCTTGAAGGGCGTAAAGTTTTAGAATTCATTAAACACCAAATGGTTTCAGATTTTACAATAAGTTTTTCTGTTTTGGCATGATACATTTCAACAATTCTTGTGCTTTTAGCACCTTCCGTTTTTCTTATGTAGGTTTTAAGTGTAATTATATCGTCTAATAATGCAGAGGATTTATATTCAATAAAATGACTTATAACCACCCAAAAGAAATTATCACTAATATCTTTGGTAGTATTTTGTTCCCAATGCTCTTTAGCTATAGTATTTGCCCATTGAATATACCTCACATTATTAACGTGATTTAGTTCGTCTAGATCTTCAGTAGATACAATTATTAGTTTTTCGAAGATTTGCATAATGCTTTTTGCTAAGGTTTATTTTTCAAAAATCTCAACTTCAAATAATTTATTCCAATGTTTACCTGTAACAAATATAGTTTTAGTGTCTGGGTTATAAGCAATGCCATTTAAGACATCTAAAGTAGGATGTTGTTTAACCTTTTCTTTTAAAGACGAAAAGTCGATAACACCTTCTATAGCGCCGTTTTCTGGATTAATAATAGCAACACCATTTTTTTGATAGCGATTGGCATAAATTTTTCCATTAATCCATTCTAGTTCATTCATGTTACTAATCTTGCCATGATTTGTATAGGCTTGGATATAGTTTTCTTCAGTAAGTGTTTCAGGGTCTAGCATCCATATTTTTTCGGTACCATCACTCTTATAAATTACCTTGCCATCATTACAAAGTCCCCAACCTTCTTTGCTTTTTCCATATTTAAAGCTACTTTTTTTCTCAAAAGTATCTGGATTGTAAATAAATCCTGTACCACTTTGCCATGTAAGTTGATAAAGGTTGTTATTTAAAATGGTAAGCCCTTCACCAAAATAAGCTTTATCCAAATCAATATTTTTCAAAACTTTCCCCGTTTTATAATCTACTTTTCTAAGTCTAGATTTGCCACGTTGTCCAGTACTTTCGTAAAGAATTCCGTTATAAAACTCCAGCCCTTGTGTATAGGAGGTAATATCATGAGGATATGTGTTTATAATTTTGAAATTGTAAATTTTTGGTGATTTACTATTTAAAATAACTAGGTTTAAAGCTGTGGTTTCAGATTGTTCATTAAAATAAACGGTTGCTTTAATGGTTTGCTTGCCTAATTTAGAACCACTTAAGTCAAAATTGTCTGTAATTCTTTTGCTATTTAATGTATATGCTACAGAATCTATACTATGGTTTTTAGGGTTATTAATAGTGAGTATTAGCGTTTTACCATTAGAAATGGTATTCTTTTTAGCATTTGAGGTTAATGAAAAGTCGCTCTTTTTTTGTTCGGAATTACTTCCGCAAGAGCCTATAAAAATCGTTAAAATTATGAGTGTTAGAAATTTAAAAAGTCGCATAGCAGCTATAGTATTTTTGAGCAAGTTATTTATTTAAATTCAGTAAAAAAAATCATTGTGAAAATATTAAAAGGTTGTATCTTTGCAGCCGGCAAGTCCTACACAACCAGCTCCTGTTGAATCCTCCAGGGCGGGAACGCAGCAAAGGTAAATGGTCGTAGCGGTGTGATGTAGGTAGCTTGCCTTTTTTTGTACAATAAACTTAAATCTTGAAATCCATTGTGAATCAAGATTTTTTAGTTTATTGTATTCCCAATTTTTTAGTTTATTGTATTCCCACGAAAGTGGGAATCTCATAATTAATATTGTATTTTTGAACATAAATATCTCTAATTAACATATGTCTAAAGTTGTATTGATTACGGGTGGATCATCAGGAATTGGAAAATCTGTTGGAGAGTTTCTTGTTAAAAAAGGATTTAAAGTATATGGTACAAGTAGAAAAACCCACAAAATTATTCTGAAAGCAAGTTTCCTATAATTGCCTTAGATGTTACTAATAGGGAGACTATATCTAAATGTATACAATCTGTTATAGATGCTGAAGGAAGAGTAGACGTTGTAATTAATAACGCTGGAGCTGGTATTACAGGACCAATTGAAGAAATTCCTGAGGTTGAAATTAAGCGCAATTTCGATACTAATTTTTTTGGTCCTATAAATGTAATTAAAGCTGTTTTGCCACAAATGCGACAACAAAATTCTGGTTTAATAATTAATGTAACGTCAATTGCGGGATACATGGGTTTACCATATAGAGGGATTTATAGTGCCAGTAAAGGAGCACTGGAGCTTATTACAGAAGCTTTTAGAATGGAAATAAAAGATTTTAACATACAAATGACCAATCTGGCACCTGGAGATTTTGCAACAAATATAGCAGCAGGACGTTATCATGCGCCAGTTATCAAGGATTCTCCCTACGAAAAAAAATATAGCTTTGTGCTAAATGCCATTGATGATGATGTAAATAAAGGCAATAACCCTGAGATGGTTGCCAAAAAAGTTTTGGATATTATTAATACCAGTAAACCAAAAATACACTACAAAGTAGGAGCATTTATGCAAAAATTCTCTGTAGTCTTAAAGCGCATACTTCCTGATAAAGTTTATGAAAAGCTATTGCTTAATCATTATAAACTGTAAAGAATTTTACATTATATATTTCTTCGAAAATAAGTTGAAAAGATTCTGAATCGAGTTCAGAATAAATTGTAAATTCGCAACAAATTAAAATACAACTAAAAACATAAATTAGATCCCCTTTTTTAAGGGAATTAAAAAAAACTTTTTAAATGAAATTTTTTATTGATACTGCAAATTTAGACCAAATTAAAGAGGCTCAAGATCTTGGAGTACTTGATGGTGTAACAACAAACCCATCATTAATGGCTAAAGAGGGCATAACTGGACACGATAATATTTTAAAACACTATGTTAACATTTGTAATATTGTAGATGGCGACGTAAGTGCTGAAGTGATTTCTACCGATTTTGAAGGCATGGTGAGAGAAGGCGAAGCTTTAGCTGAACTTCATGAACAAATTGTAGTTAAATTACCTATGATAAAAGATGGAGTTAAAGCTGCAAAATATTTTAGCGATAAAGGCATAAAAACCAATGTGACTTTAGTATTCTCGGCAGGTCAAGCACTTCTTGCGGCCAAAGCAGGTGCAACCTATGTATCTCCTTTTATTGGACGTTTAGACGACATCTCAACCGATGGTGTAAATCTTATCGCTGAAATTAGACACATTTATGATAACTATGGTTTTGATACACAAATTTTAGCAGCTTCAGTACGCCACACCATGCATATAGTTGATTGCGCCAAAGTTGGTGCAGATGTAATGACAGGGCCTTTAAGTTCAATTGAGGGCTTATTAAAACACCCACTTACAGATAATGGGCTTGCAAAATTTTTAGAAGATTATAATAAAGGAAACTAACTGTTTTTTATATATAAGGAAAGGCTGCATTTATAATGTGGCCTTTTTTATTTTAAGTCTTGTAATAACGTATTAAAATCCATATCAAACATATTGGCATTAGACGATACAATAGTATTGTTTCTATCAACAACAATAACCTTGTTAATATATTGAATTGCTAATAACTTTTTGGCTACTTGAGGATTTCTAAATCGATATTCCTGAATTAAATTACAGTTATTTCGTTTTAAGAGACGCTTCCAAACAGAAGCATTATTAGCGTCTACATTTATAGAAACAAAATTGATATTAGGATATATTTTCTGTAATTCTTTAACCTTGGTATGACTTCTCTTAAAATAATACTTATTAGTATTAGACCAAAAATAGAGTACTGTAGGTTTAGTAATAATATTATGAAGTGTATTTACTTTACTTTTGTGATTAAGAACATCTATGTCTGGAAGTAAATTGTCTGGTTGTAATCTTTTTAAAGTAGTATATAAACTCGTAATATACTCTGAATTAGCTTTATTAGTGTTTTTATCTATGTATGAATTGTACATCGCTTCAGAATCTTCAAAAGATGTAGAATTGGATAAGAAATTTCGAGTAGAATATTTTAAAATAATATTTTTAATGATGTCACTATGTACTAAATCATCAATAAGCTCTAACTTGTTTAAATTGTAATCTATATTAGATCTGCTTAAAAAAGAACTTCCAGTTTCTGCAAAGTATTTCTCTGAAGCCAGATTATTAAAGTTATTAAACAAAAGGACGTAATAGGGATAATACTCAATCAATTCCTCATCATTATAGTCAATATTTTTTCTAAAATCGTAATATCCTTGGGGTAATGAGTCTAGGTTTATTGGATTGTTTGCTCCAAAATGACTAAGAGGGTATCTTTCTTTATTAGTATAATAGCTATAATCAATACCTACCGTAATTAGTTTTTTTAGTAATTCTGAAGTTGGATATTTTTCAGAAAACGTATTAAATGCATTATACTTTTTAGCCTTAATAGAATCTAATTTTTTTAAGAAAGCTATTGGGTTTAGTCTTGAAAACTCATATATATTACGTTCCTCTTTCTCTTGAGAGAGAAACATATTGATTAAGTAATTATTTTTTTTAGAGCCATATCCAGAAAATACAAGAGATTCATCAAAATCAAGAGTATTTAGTCTAATCATGATACTATCTGTAGGTTCAATAACTAAAACTTGGTATTCTCCTCCGTGGTAAAAACGATGTAAACCTGGGCTTAGATTTTCAATTTTATAGGAAAAACGATTGTCCTCACCCAAATATAAAGTGTCAATCAATGCCGTATCATTATAGAGTAATATATAATCATTATTAGGATTAATTATTTCTCCGCCTAAATACGCCTGACCACAACTATTTTCATCGGTTTTGCAACTAAAAAATGTTGTAAGTGATAATATAAATACTACTAATTGCTTCATAGTCTCTGTAACATAATCCAAATTTGGGGATTTGTCAATTCGACTACAAAAATATGTGTTGCATACTAAAAGAGTTGTTAAGGCGTTGTTAAATGTTATTATGAATGGTATTTAATTGCTCGAATGGATTGATTTTGCTACTTTTGCGCCGAATTTTAAAAGCAAATTAATGTTATCAGTTTCTAACTTATCAGTACAATTTGGCAAACGTGTTCTTTTTGACGAAGTAAACACAACGTTTCACAACGGTAATTGTTATGGTATTATTGGTGCCAATGGCTCAGGTAAATCTACATTTTTAAAGATACTCGCTGGAAAACAAGATCCTACTTCTGGTCATGTACATTTAGAAACTGGTAAACGCATGTCCGTACTAGAGCAAGACCATAGTTTGTATGATGAGCATCCTGTTTTAGAAACAGTTATACGTGGTAATAAACCCTTATTTAAGATTAAATCAGAAATTGACGCTTTATACGCCAATTATTCTGATGAGAATGCCGAAAAAATTGGCGAGTTACAGGTTCAATTTGAAGAAATGAATGGCTGGAATGCAGATAGCGATGCTGCTGCAATGTTATCCAACTTAGGAATAAAGGAAGAACTGCATTATACATTAATGAAAGATTTGGATGGTAAGCAAAAAGTGAGAGTATTAATAGCACAAGCGCTTTTTGGAAATCCAGATGTACTCATTATGGATGAGCCTACTAACGATTTAGATTACGAAACTATTTCTTGGTTAGAAAACTTTATAGCTAATTATAATAATTGTGTAATTGTTGTTTCTCACGACAGGCACTTTCTAGATGCCGTTTGTACACATATTTCTGATATTGATTTTAGCAAGATTAATCATTATTCGGGAAATTATTCATTTTGGTATGAGTCTTCACAATTAGCAGCACGTCAACGCTCTCAACAAAATAAAAAAGCTGAGGATAAGAAGAAAGAGTTAGAAGAATTTATCAGACGTTTTTCAGCAAATGTTGCAAAATCAAAGCAAGCAACGAGTAGAAAGAAAATGATTGAGAAACTTAACATATCTGATATTAAACCATCAAGTCGTCGTTATCCTGCTATAATTTTTGAACGTGATAGAGAAGCTGGAGATCAAATATTAAATATTGAAGGTCTATCAGCATCCATAGATGGTGAAACACTTTTTAGTAATATAGATATTAACCTTAATAAAGGCGATAAAGTAGTTTTGTATTCTAAAGATTCAAGAGCAACAACTGCATTTTATCAAATTATTTCAGGAAACGATAAAGCAGATGCTGGAAAATTTGCTTGGGGAATTACAACCTCACAATCGTATTTGCCATTAGACAACAGTAGTTTTTTTAAAAATAAATTAACACTGGTTGATTGGTTACGCCAATGGGCAACTACAGAAGAAGAGCGTGAAGAAGTTTATGTTCGTGGCTTTTTGGGAAAAATGATTTTTAGTGGTGAAGAAGCTTTAAAAACAGCTAATGTATTGTCAGGAGGAGAAAAAGTACGCTGTATGTTATCTCGTATGATGATGATTCGTGCTAATGTATTGATGCTAGACGAACCGACAAACCATTTAGATTTAGAAAGTATCACAGCCTTTAACAACTCACTCAAGAACTTTAAGGGTAATGTATTGTTTTCTACTCACGATCACGAATTCGCACAAACTCTTGCTACGCGTGTTATTGAGTTAACACCAAATGGCGTCATAGACCGTTACACAACTTTTGATGAGTATATGCAAAACCCTAAGATTAAAGAGTTACGCGAAAAGATGTATGCGGTAACTGTATAATCGGAAATAATTCCTCAATGTAAAACATCGAGGTCACCTTTAAAAATTGTCATCCCCGTGAAAACGGAAATCCAAATACTAAATTAACCCAAAAGATTATAGCTAATAGCCAGCGTGATAGAGTATAAATTAGCAAATACCTCTATGTCTCTGTTTTTAGGATAGTTGGTTTTAATTAATTGACTATTTATTTAGGTTTAAGCTTCCATTTCAGCTTTAACACTTTCAATAATAGGAATCGCTTTGTCTAGTTCATTCTCATGCACATATACTTCTTGCTGTCCTTGAATTGAAGCTCCAAACCCTGCAAGGCGACCAGATTCTGATTCGTCTTTAATAATAGGTTCTATACCAATATCTTTAAGTTTAGTAGTAATAAGCTGAACAATAATAAAACTTCCTGTATATATTTTTGTGTAGTGCGATTCCATAATAAACAAATTTAAAAGTTGTCTTTTAAAGATACAAAAAAAACAATTCAATTTATGTAATTTTACATAAATAATTTAAAAATAAAAGGCGTCAATTCGAGTGGTTTTTCTATGAAAAATTGTATCGAGAATAGCTTGATTAAACCAACTATTAGTGAGTCATTTAAAACAACAAATATTAGAGTTGCAACGTGTTTCTGAAGCATTAGAACCCAACGAAGAACAACGCAATACATACATTCAAGAGGTGAGTAATTATGCAAACACCTTTATTAATGGTCTTGAGGATGCAAAAGCTTTTTCTAGTGAGCCGCTTACGCCAAATGCTATGGCACTGAGTAATGAAAAGAAATCTCTGAAGGAAATTTTAAAGATTTATGCTGCTGAGGTTGAAGCAAAGGGGATTAAGCCGGCGTCTGGTGGTCATATTGGGTATGTTCCCGGAGGTGGCATTTACACATCAGCAATTGCCGATTATATTGCAGATGTTACCAATGAATATTCAGGAATGCATTTTGCGTCTCCTGGAGCAGTAGCTATGGAAAATGAGCTTATAGATTGGATGAAATCTATTTTTGGGTTTCCAGAAACGGCTATTGGTAATCTAACCTCTGGAGGATCTATTGCTACTTTAATTGCACTTACTTCAGCTCGTGATAAATATGGCATTAAGAATGCTAAAATTGAAAAAAGTGTTATTTATTTAAGCCAACAAGTGCATCATTGTATTAATAAAGCATTACGGATTATTGGTTTAGAAGATGTAATTATTCGTCATGTTGAATTAGATGATTATTCCAGAATTATAACAGATGATTTAAGCAGTAAAATTAAAAATGATAAAGCTGCTGGATTAAATCCATTTTTGATTATTGCATCTTCTGGAACTACCGATACAGGAGCAATAGATCCTTTACAAGAGATTGGAGATATAGCTAAAACAAATAACTTATGGTATCATATTGATGCTGCTTATGGCGGATTTTTTATTTTAACTAAAGTAAAGAAAGATTTTTTTAAGGGTATAGAAATGGCAGATTCCTTAGTGACGGATCCTCATAAAGGCTTGTTTTTGCCTTATGGTTTAGGAGCAGTTTTAGTAAAAGATAAAGCATCGGTATATCATTCACATCATTATAGAGCAAACTACATGCAAGATGCAATAGGAGATAATATGCCAGTTAATCCTGCAGATGTTTCACCAGAACTCACCAAACATTTTAGAGGATTACGATTGTGGTTGCCATTACAGTTACATGGTATTGAGCCTTTTGTAGCTTGTTTAGAAGAAAAACTATTACTCACTACTTATTTTAGAGAACGACTTTTAGAGATTGGTTTTAAACTGGGACCAGAGCCTGACTTATCGGTAAGTTATTTTTGGTATCCCTGTAAAGCTATAGATGAAAACACTTTTAACGAGAGGCTAGTTAAAGAAATACACGACGATGGAGAGGTGTTTTTAAGTTCCACAATTATTAATAATAAGTTCGTTATTCGAATGGCAATTTTATCATTTAGAACCAAATTAAAAACCATTGATAAAGCTGTTAAAATGATTGATAAAGCAAGAAAAAAGTTGAGTTTGTAGATATTTAATAAATTCAGTTTGTCAGTTGATATTTGAATTAAAAACCATTAACTTCGTTTGGATAACATTATTTCAATTTAAACATTATACACATTGAAATTTATAGACTATTATAAAGTACTTGGACTCACAAAATCGGCAAGCCTAAATGATGTAAAAAAAGCATATAGGAAATTAGCAAGAAAACATCATCCAGATGTAAATCCTAACGATAAAATATCTGAAGAAAAATTCAAGCAAATTAATGAGGCCAATGAGGTATTAAGCGACCCTGAAAAGCGAAAAAAATACGACCAATATGGTAAAGATTGGCAGCATGCTGATGCCTTTGAAAAAGCAAAACAACAACAATCTCACCAACGCTCACATACATATCAAGGCAGACAAGGAGAAAATTTTTCGGAGGAGGATTTCTCAAGTTTTTTTGAATCTATGTTTGGCGGTCAACGTGCTAGTGGTAGAGCAGGAGCAGGTCATGTAAAATTTAAAGGACAAGATTTTAATGCAAGCTTGCATTTAGATATCAAAGAAGTTTTTACTACGCACAAAAAAACTATTGAAGTCAATCATAAAAAAATTAGAATAACCATACCTGCAGGAGTAGAAAACGGACAAATTATAAAATTAAAAGGCTATGGTGGTGAAGGTATAAATGGAGGACCTAAAGGCGATTTGTATATACAATTTGTAATACAAAATAATACACCATTTAAGCGAGATAAAAACAATCTATTTAAAACAGAAAATATAGATATCTATACTGCAGTTTTAGGAGGTGAAAAAACAATAGAGACATTTAATGGTAAAGTAAAAATTAAAATTAAGCCAGAAACACAAAATGGAACTAAGCTAAAATTAAAAGGAAAGGGGTTTCCTGTGTATAAAAAGCATGGGCAGTTTGGCGATTTAATAATTACTTTTAATATTGAAATGCCTAAACACCTTACAAAGCGTGAAAAGGAACTATTTAATGAATTAGCAAAACTTCGTGGCAAATGAAAAAAGAAAACTTAATTGATATAGACAAACTTTGTACACATTATGAAGTTGAATTATCCTTTTTTGAACAAATTGAACAAATTGGTCTTATTGAAATTTCAACTCTTACGCAACATCAGTATTTGCACAAAAAACATATAGATAATGTAGAGAAAGTATTGCGTCTTTACAACGATTTAAAAGTTAATATGGAAGGTATTGATGTGATATTTAATTTGCTAGATAAAATAACCATGCTTCAAGAAGAATTAATTCAACTCAAAAATAGACTAGATATTTATGAGAATGAGTAACCTATATATTTTGTATAAACAAAGATTTTTCACACTAGTAATAACAATGATTACCATGACGGTGTTTTCTCAACAAAAAAGAGTAAGAGATTATGGTATTGAAATTGGCGTATTAAAAACAGGAACCTTAAATGCTATTACTGATGTTGCAGGTGTTAAAGTAGGTCACCAAACCATTATTGAAGGCGATAGCATAAGAACTGGGGTTACGGCAATTATACCTCATGAAGGTAATATTTTTCAGCAAAAAGTGCCAGCAGCTATTTATATAGGTAATGGCTTTGGAAAGCTCGCTGGATATAGTCAAGTTAAAGAATTGGGAAATATAGAAACACCAATAATTTTAACCAATACATTAAGCGTACCAACAGCATCAAATGCATTAATAACATATACTTTAGAACAATTAGAGAACAAAGACGTACGCTCGGTGAATTCGGTTGTAGGCGAAACCAACGATGGTTGGTTAAATGATATTAGAGGACGGCATGTTACACAGAAGCATATACTAAATGCAATACAAAACGCAAAAAGTGGTGATGTAGAAGAAGGTAATGTGGGAGCGGGGACAGGCACGATTTGTTTTGGTTATAAAGGAGGTATAGGAACATCATCTAGAGTAATTCCTAAATCTTTAGGAGGGTTTACAGTTGGTGTTTTGGTGCAAACAAATTTTGGAGGTGTTCTAGAAATTAATGGTGTGCCAATTGCAAAAGAGTTAAATAAGTATCCATACAAAGATAAAATATTAAATGATGCAGATGGGTCATGTATGATAGTGGTTATCACAGATGCACCATTAAGTTCCAGAAATTTAGAGCGACTAGCTAAAAGAGCTATTATGGGATTAGCAAAAACGGGAGGTATTGCATCTAATGGAAGTGGCGATTATGTAATTGCCATATCAACAGCAAAAGAGAATCGTATTCTAAATACGTCTAAATCGATGTTTAACGAAACGAAGGAACTGAGAAATGAAGAAATTTCTCCATTGTTTTTAGCCACTATTGAAGCTACAGAAGAAGCCATTTTAAATTCTTTATTTGCAGCCCAAACCATGACTGGCAGAGATAATCATATTATTGAATCTCTTCCTATAGATAAGGTTATAGCCATTATGAAAAAATACAATAAAATAAAAGAGTAGTGCTTATAATAAAAACAACTAACTTCGTTAAGGTTGTGTATAAACTATTAAAACAGTTGATATACTTAATACCGATACCTGCAACCTCAGCAGACACTCTACTAATGATTAAACCGTACTGAAAAATTAATGATATTAGAATATAAAGAAATAAAATATAAGGGCAAACGAGTTTTTGAGAAATTGGTAATGACTACTGATTTCAAACGAATGCCTAAATACTTTACAAAAGATGAAGCTTGTTTTTTATTTATTACCAATGGCTCTTTCCAGTTTCGAACACCGACAAATGTTTTAACTTATTCTAAAAATGAAGCTATGTTAGCAAAATGTGGCGACTATTTTATTGAGCCTGTTTCGGATAAGGAAAATATTAAAGAGAAAACCTTTTCGGCCATTGGAGCTTTTTTTTATCCAGATATCGTAAAAGGACTATTCGAAACAGATTTATCTATTCAACTGTTTCAAAATAACTTTAACGTCATCAAAGTTAATATAGAACCTTTAATGAAATCTTTCATTGAGAGTATAGACTTTTTGCTTGATAACCCAACGGTTACTGATGAAAATATTATCATCAATAAATTAAAAGAACTGCTTCTTATTTTAAGTAAGAGTGAAAACTCTACTTCAATTAATGCTTTTGTTGCTTCTTTATTTGTTCCACACGAATACGATTTTAACGAAGTGGTGCAAAAAAACATATATTCTGATTTGAAAATTGAAGACTTTGCAAAACTTTGCAATTGTAGTGTATCAACTTTTAAAAGAAAATTTACTGCGTATTATAATGAAAGTCCTGCAAAATATATATCTACAAAAAAATTAGAAAAAGCAACTCAACTTCTTCAAATTAAATCGAAACCCATTGCTGATATAGCTTACGATTGTGGCTTCGAAAACGTTACTAATTTCAATAAAGCCTTTAAAAGGCATTTCGGCAAATCTCCCTCATTATATCGGTTGAGCCAATAGGATAACTTATTGAGCTAATAAGAAAATTACAATTATTTTATCGTTGTCATCTTTGCATTGTT
>JAADHG010000145.1 GCA_013151975.1 Chlorobiota bacterium
TTCATAAAGATTATAAAAAGGCTTTGAGTGCTTACAAGAAAGCTACAGAGTTTCATGACAGCATTATGAATGAAGACTCTCAAAAGAATATTATAAGTACTCAGATTGAATATGAAACAGCTAAAAAAGATGCGCAAATTCAGGAGTTGGCTACTGAAAAAAGAAAGATATTGATAAATGAACAAGCCAATTATAAACGCCTGATATTTATTATAATAATGGGTGTTATTATCATTTTTATATTAGTGGTTGTTTTTAATTTACGCCGGAAAAATTTAGATTTAGAGCTACAAAATAAAAAGTCTGAAATACAAAAGTATTTATTACAGATTAACAAGCTAAAAGATAAAGTTGAAGATAAAGAAGTAAATTCTTCTCAAGATATAGCCGAAAAATTAAATTATTTTGAATTGTCTAAGAGGGAGAAAGAAGTTATTGATTTAATTTCAAAAGGACTGAGTAATGACGAAATAGCCGACAAAATTTTTGTCTCTAAAAATACCATTAAGACCCACATTAAAAATATCTATACTAAATTGGATGTTAAAAACAGAATTCAGGCTATTAAGAAAATAAAAGCACTGTAGATTTCGGTCAGTTATTTTAACAAAAAACAGGTCTAAAAAAGGCAGACAAAACAGCTTGTATTAACACTTCTCTTAATTTTGCCCATTTTTCGTAAAATAATCACCCTTTAGGGTGATGTGAATCATACTTTTTGATGATATAAAATTTTTATTTCAAACGTAATTTTGCCTTAAATTTAATAATCTCTCAAAACAAAATAGTATGAAAAAAATTACAATTTTAATCGGCATGATTTTAATATCATGCGCTGGTTATTCGCAAACCACCTCAATTCCCGATCCTATTTTTGAACAGTATCTAATAGACAACGGTATTGATACAGACGGCACTTTAAACGGCCATGTTGCTACGGCAGATATTATTGGCGTGACTCATATAAGTGTATCTGATATGAATATAAATAGTCTGGAAGGTATTCAAGATTTCACATCTTTAACTGATTTGAGTTGTGCTAGAAATAACCTAACAAGCATTACATTACCAGATGTTACAGGTTTGGCTACTTTTAATATAGCTGGTAATAATTTAACAACAATTAACTTCCCTCCAAGTTTTACACAATTATTAGAGTTTTCTTGTGCTGACAACCAAATAACATCGATTAATTTTAACAATATAACCTATATCAATTGGTTTGATTGCCCTAACAACCTGTTTACATCATTAGATTTAAGTGCTATAGATGTTGAGGGGTTGCAATGTACGGGTAACCCTTTATTAGAAAGTATTGATTTTAGAAATGGACAAGACATGTCTCAAGTCTATCAGTTTGATGCTACAAACAACCCCAATTTAACTTGTATTTATGTTGATGATGCTTCAGATGCCAACTTGACTAATTGGAGTATTAATCATGCTGTAACAAATTTTGTAGAAGATTCAGCTGGTTGTACGCTTGCTCAAACAGGAACTTATGTGCCTGATGATAATTTTGAAGCTTACTTAGAAGCTAATGGAATGGGTAACGGAACGCCAAATGATAATTGGGTACTTACAGCCAATATTGAAACAGTAACAGACTTAGATGTTAGTAATAAAAGTATAGCCGATTTAACCGGTATTCAAGATTTTGCAGCTTTAACAACCTTAGATTGTAGTGGCAATGCTCTGACAGCTTTAGATTTAAGCTCAAACCTAAATTTAAACACAACACTTAACGCTTCTGGAAACCAATTAACATCAATACAACTTCCAAATAATGCTGGGTTAGGTGTTTTTAATATTTCACACAACAATTTAACAGGATTAAATTTTCCCGCAACTTATACAACTTTGCTTACTTTTGATTGTACTTATAACAGCCTTGCTTATATACTTTTTAACAATATCACTTATATAAACGCTATGGATTGTTCTAATAATTTATTAATAGATTTAGATTTTACCACGGTAAATGTTGAAGGGCTTACTTGTAGCAACAATCCTATAATAAATAAAATTTACTTAAAAAATGGTCATAATAAAACTGATATGTATCAATTTATAGCTCATAATGACCCACTCTTAACATGTATTTTTGTCGACGACCCAGCTTGGAGTACAACTAACTGGACACAAATTGATGATACAGCTCATTTTGTAGCAGATAATGCTGGTTGTCAATATTATAAAGACCATACTTATGTGCCCGATGATAATTTTGAACAAGCTTTGATTGACCAAGGTTATGATGATGTTTTAGATAATTATGTCTTAACAAGTGACATCAATTACATCGGCTTTTTAGATGTTTCTGGTAAGAATATTAGCAGTTTAGAAGGTATTCAAGGTTTTATGGAGTTATCAACCTTGGTTTGTAGTAATAATAACTTAACTTACTTAGATATTAGTAAGAATCATATTCTTGAATTTGGTTGTGATAACAACCAACTAACCACTTTAATTTTAAATGTTGAAGTAGGCGTTGTAGATTGCAGTAATAACCAATTATCAAGTCTTGATATACCAACGGGAATCGAAAATTTAAATTGCAGTCATAATGCCTTTACATCTTTAGATTTAAGTAATACAAACTATTTAAGTATTTTAGATTGTAGTAATAACCAGTTAACAACGTTAGATTTAAGAAATGGCCAAAACAATCAAATTGTTTACGATTATGATTTTGATGCCAGAAATAATCCAGATTTAACCTGTATTTATGTTGATGATGTGGCTTATAGGAACACAAATTGGCCTAACATTGACGGAGGAACACATTTTGTTTTAGACGAAGCCGCTTGTAGTCAAACCGCCACTACTTATGTACCCGACGATAACTTTGAAGCCTATCTTGAAGCTAATGGCATGGGTAATGGTATTGCCAATGATAATTATGTAGATACTGGTAATATATCGGGTGTTACATCATTGCTTATTTATAATAAAAATATAGCAGATTTAACGGGTATTGAAGATTTTACAGCTTTACAAGTTTTAAATTGTAATGGAAATACGCTAACATCATTAAATGTAACTCAGAATTTGGCTTTAAAAGAACTCTACGCTAATACTATGACAGGTATAACAACTCTTGATGTTAGTCATAACACAGAGCTCGAAGTTCTATCTGTAGAAGACACACATTTGAATGCGATTGATGTTAGTACCAATACAAAATTGTTAACGCTAACCTTAGCTAATAATAATTTAACAGGCAATCTAGATTTAACCAATAATCCTTTACTAGAATATTTTCATTGTGAAAATAATGCACTAACGGGATTAAATATCAGTAACAAACCCGCATTGACTACTATTTATTGTTCAAATAATCAAATAGCCAATTTAAACCTGAGTGGTGATACTGCTTTAAGTGAGTTACATTGTGGTAATAATGGCTTTACCACCCTAGATTTAAGTTCAAATATTGCCTTAACCAAAGTGTTCTGCAATAATAGTGTATCGCTTAACAGTATTGATTTACGAAATGGTCATAATGCTATTATAACAGATTTTGACACAACTTCTAGCGCAGCGCTATCGTGTATTTTTGTAGATGATGTAACCTACAGTACTTCAAACTGGACTCATATTGATCCAACTACACATTTTGTGCCCGATGAGGCTACTTGTAACAGCTATACACAAGTCTATGTACCCGATGATAATTTTGAAGCTTATCTTGAAGCCAATGCAATGGGTAATGGCATCGCTAATGATAATTATGCCTCTAAAGCTTATATTGAACTTCAAACAGACTTAGATGTTTCTAATAAAGGGATAACAGATTTAACAGGCATAGAAGCGTTTACAAATCTACAAAGTTTAGTTTGTAGCAACAATAGCTTAACAAGTTTAGACCTAACAGCTCTTACAAGTTTACAGAATTTACATTGTGATAATAACCAATTGACTGGTTTAATTTATCCTCCGAATGTAACTGAATTAGACTGTAATCATAATCAATTAACAAGTCTTATTGTATCAGACCAAATGTTTAGTTTAGATTGTAGTTATAATCTGTTAACAGCCTTAGATGTGAGTGCTAATACCTATATCAGTCATGTTTTTTGTAACAATAATCAGTTAACATCATTAGATATGAGGAACGGCGGCAATACATTTTTGTATTCGTTTGATTTTGACGCTACAAGCAATCCAAATTTAACTTGTGTTTTTGTTGACGATCCAGCTTGGAGCGACAGTAATTGGGCAAGTAGTGTTGATGCAACAGCAAGTTTTGTTGCCAGTGAAGCCGATTGTGGTTCTACACAAATGACCTATGTGCCAGATAATAATTTCGAACAATTATTAATTGATTTGGGTTATGATTCGGGTGCTTTAGATGATTTTGTTATAACATCACATATAAATACTATTGTTACTTTAGATTTAGGAAATAGAGATATCGTAGATTTTACAGGCATAGAAGATTTTGTGATGCTCGAAACTATTTATTGTAGAAACAACGACCCTGTTCATTTAGATTTAGGAGCTCTAGGTGGTTTGATACATATATATGTTAGTGGTAATCCGCGTTTATCATCAATTGTATTACCGGGAGCTTTTGGAAAAAAAGGTACTGCCAATAAATCAAATGGAGGAGCTAATACCACTTTACTTACTGTAGATTTACACGGTAATGCTCTAACATCACTAGACTTATCTAATTATACGCAGTTAACAACTATAAAAGTAAACGACAATAATTTAACGAGTTTAAATGTTCAGAATGGCAATAACAGTAATATTGATGCAGCTAATTTTGATGCCAGTGGTAATAGTAATTTAGCCGATATAGTTGTAGATGACGCTTCTTATGCGGCTGCCAATTGGCCAAATGTAGATCCTGCTTCAACATTTACTACAGATAGTACTCTAGGTGTTGAAGATATTATATTGTCAAGTAAAATTTCAATATATCCAAATCCGGCTAAGGATAATATCAAAATTATAGCGCCAAGCACGGTCATAAATAAAATTGAAATTTATAATTTCTTAGGTATTCCTGTTAAGATTTATCACAAGCAAAACCAATATTCAATTGTTAATTTGCCCGCAGGCATGTATTTGATTAAAATAGATACCGATGATGGTATCGCTGTAAAAAAATTGATAATTAAATAAGTGAGAGGTTGTCTTTAAGTGCTTGTCCGTTATTTTAGGGCAAGCACTTAATATTTTTAAGAAAGTTCTGCTATAACTTCTAATAATATTTCACAACCCTTTTTTAAGTCGGTTTTAGAAATATTTAACGGTGGCGTAATGCGTATGGCTCGTCCTTCAAAAAGTAACCAAAATAAAATCAGGCCACGGTCTAAGCACTTTAGAATTACATTTGAAGCAAAGTCGGCATCACGCATAATAAGGGCTAACATCATACCTGTCCCACGTATTTCTTTAATTTCGGGATGTATGAGTAAATCGCACATCATTTGTCCTTTTTCTGTAACGTCGGCTAACAATTTAGGTTTAACAATCTGCTTTAAAGTAGCAAGAGCAGCTGCGGCAATAACAGGATGTCCGCCAAATGTGGTAATATGTCCTAATTTTGGATGATGGCTCAACAAATCCATATATTCTTTTGAAGCACTTAATGCTCCAATGGGCATACCGCCCCCCAAACCTTTACCCAAAACGACAATATCGGGGACAACATTATAGTTTTCAAAACCAAAAACTTTTCCAGTTCTGCCAAATCCGGTCTGAATTTCATCTAAAATAAACAAAGCGCCCATTTCTTTACAGCGTGCTTTTACCTTTTGTAAATAATTATTTACAGGGGCAATAAAACCGGCACCACCCTGAATAGTTTCTAAAATAACCGCCGCTGTTTTGGAGGTTATTTTATCTAAATCAGAGTCATTATTAAATTCAATGAACCGCGTGTTGGGAATCAAGGGTCTAAAAGCACGGTTTTGTTTTTCAACGCCACAAACACTCATGGCACCTTGGGTGTTGCCATGGTATCCTTTACGAGCTGCAATAACTTCACTACGTCCTGTAACACGTTTGGCTAATTTTAGGGCACCTTCGGTAGCTTCTGTCCCCGAATTGGTTAAATAAGTCATTTGTAAAGGCGCGGGGAGGTGTTGTGCTAATAATTTACACAAATCCATCTGAGGCTTTTGAATAAACTCACCATAAACCATTACGTGTGTATATTTGGCAAGCTGTTTTATAATTGCCTTTTCTACCTTTTTGGGTCTATGTCCTAGACTATTAGCCGAAACACCTGCTACAAAATCTAAATAAGCGTTGCCATTGACATCATAAATATAAGAGCCTTTGGCACTTGAAATTTTTAGTTTAAGTGGGTTAGGGGATGTTTGTGCTTGATATTTTAAAAAATCATCTTCCAAAAGAATATTTTTCAGATTAATTATAAATATGGAATTTTGTTTTTGGACGTTCTGCTTCTCGCCAGATAAAACCTCTGAGTTTACGCACATTTTTAGGCAGTTCACTTTCAGGGTAGGTGATGCCCTCTGGTTTTGTTATAAATTTAACAGATTGTATATCGCCTTTTTTTAAGACAAACCGAATTTTACTACACTCAGATTTATTTATACCTATTAGTTTACCCGCATCATTTCTTAAGTAATAAAGTAACTCGCTATTACCTATAACATCAACATCTTTAAGATCGCCATCTGTAAATTTACCTTTTATAAAACGCCCTTTTATTTGGTTAAATCCGGATGAATCCTTCTGAATTATAAGGGCGTTGTGTAATACTTTTAGACTGTCTAATTTGTTGGTTTTTAGGTTTTTTGTAAATAAAATAGTATCGCCAGTAATCTGACTATCGTTAGCCCAAAGAATAGGGTTTTTATACATAGTTGTAACACCAGTTGCACTATTCGAAAATATAGAATCGCAAGCGCCTTGCAGATCGGGCTTGTAAAACTTAACGTGATGAAAAGCACGAATTTTTCTATTGTCTTGCTCTCCTGTTAAGAGTAAAGTGTCCCCATGAATAAAAAGAGAATCTCTGCCAGATATAATAATAGCCATAGCATTTTTTACAACAAAAGAAGAGTCTTTAAATTTGTAATATTCTGCATAACCACCTTTAGAAATTGTATTATTTTTAATATCTGTAACTATAACATTACCCGTTGCTGATGAAAACCCTAGTGCTTTATTGTAGTAAAGACTGTCGCCTTCAATTACTTGATTCTTACTTATTATTTTGGCATTTTTTAGAAAATGAGCAATATCATTCGAGGTGTTGTAAAATCCCTTTTCACAATAAATAGTACTTTCGGGGCTTATAATTCTAGAAGGGCCAAAAAGATAGGCTATTTTAGAATTTGTATAATAATCTAACCGCTCACTTTTGAGGATGTAATCTGGGTTTGTCAGTACTACATTTGTTTTGGCAACAAATTTTTTATTTTCGAGATAATAATGTCCTATTTTACTCTTTAAAGTATTAGTAGTATCTATAATTGTACCGTTATTATTGTAATAAAGTACTTGTTTTTTTCTGTCGAAATACAAAGTATCTGTCAAGAGTGTTACGGCATTGTCTTTAAGTTTAACATTCCCCCACGAGATTGCTAACTTACTATTACCGTTGTAGTTGGTATATTTACTGGTTTGCTTTATTGTATCTCCTTGGTTAATAATTACGTTGCCTATAGCTTTTAAGAAATTGTTTTTTTTATATTGAATAGCCTTTTTACATCTCAGAGAAATCCCCTGATGGATAATATGTACATTTCCCGATAGTATTGTAGCTCCTGGATATTTTGCTTCATCTACAAAAGTATTATCGGCATGTACTATTTTAATACGTTTTTCTTGAGAAAAAACATTGAAAGTAATTGCTAAAAAGAATACCAATAAATAGGTTTTTTGCATCATAAAGTAACGACAAAATTACTTAATTTAGTTTTATTTACAGATTATCTAACTATAGTTTGCTTTCTATCTGGACCTACAGATACTATTTTAACAGGTACTCCTACAAAATGCTCTATAAATTTGATATAAGAAAGTAGGTTTTCTGGCAATTCGTTTGCAGAAGTCATTTTAGTTAAATCGGCTTGCCAACCTTTAAATTCGGTATAAACAGGTGTAATATCTGCGTCATTTATAGAATAGGGTAGATTGCTTATTTCTTTACCTTTATACATATAAGAAGTACACGCCTTAATGGTTTTAAAGCCAGATAGCACATCGGCTTTCATCATTGTTAATTGTGTGGCGCCATTAATTCTGACAGCATATTTTAAGGCTACTAAATCTAACCATCCGCAACGACGGGGACGACCAGTAGTAGCCCCAAATTCACAACCCACTTTTCCCATTGTTTTACCATCATTATCAAAGAGCTCTGTAGGAAATGGGCCAGAACCCACACGCGTTACATAGGCTTTAAAAATACCATAGACATCGCCAATGGTATGTGGCGAAATACCCAGGCCAGTACAAGCACCTGCGGCAGTTGTAGTAGAAGATGTTACAAAAGGATAAGTACCAAAATCGATATCTAACATAGAGCCTTGCGCCCCTTCGGCTAAAATACTTTGTTTGTCCTTTAAGGCTTCGTATAAATAAGTTTCACTATCAATAAAAGTAAGCGATTTTAACAATGTAACAGCTTCAAAAAACTCATTTTTAAGTTCCTCTAAATCGTATTGTAAATCGATATTATAGAAGTTGAGTAGGTTTAAATGCTTATTGGTAAGTGCATTAAATTTATCTTTCCAATTGTCTAATTCTAAATCGCCTATACGCAAACCATTTCTACCTGTTTTATCCATATAAGTTGGACCGATACCTTTTAGAGTAGAACCAATTTTTAGTTTGCCTTTTAAAGCTTCTGAGGCAGCATCGAGCAGTCTGTGAGTAGGTAAAATAAGATGTGCTTTGCGCGAAATATAGAGGACTTTTCTATAATCTATATTGTGATTTTCTAGATTTGCTAATTCTCTTTTTAAAATAACAGGGTCAATAACCACACCATTACCCACTACATTTTTAGCCCCTTTATGAAAAATACCAGACGGAATTGTATGTAAAACATGTTTCTGATTTTCGAAAATAAGCGTATGTCCAGCATTTGGTCCTCCCTGAAAACGCGCTATTATAGCATAGTTTTTAGTGAGAACGTCAACAATTTTACCTTTACCTTCATCTCCCCATTGTAAACCCAGCAGTAAATCTACTTTCATTTTTTTTCTTTTTTAGTTGGTTGTTTTTTTGTCGCATAGAAATACAGCGCGTGCTTGTGTATAGTAACGTCAAATACTTCTTCTATATTTTTTTTAATATTTTGTATTCTTGGATCGCAAAATTCAATGACTTCGCCTGTATCTGTTACAATAAGATGATCGTGCTGTTTATCAAAATAACATTTTTCGTAATGTGCCTGATTTTTACCAAACTGATGACGCCTTACAAGACCACACTCTAACAATAAAATTACTGTGTTATAAAGCGTTGCACGACTAACACGGTATTTTTTTTCCCGCATTAAGAGAAATAGAGACTCAATATCAAAATGCTCATTTAGATTGTATATTTCATACAATATTGCGTAACGTTCGGGCGTTTTTCTATGCTTATTTGTATTCAAATAAGTGGTAAAAACATTTTTAACGATGTCTTGTTTTGATAAATTATTCATTTCACAAGAATTCTGAATTACAAAAATACGTTTAATATTGAGGTAAAAATTATACAATTAGTAAAAAAATTAACAACTTGTAAACAGTATTATTCTACTATGTGCTTTACCTTTTCTACGCCTTCAATTTTTTTAATTTTATCAATCAACTTATTGAGTTGTGCTATATTTTTAACGTTGACAGCAATTTTCCCCTCAAAATGACCTTGTACACCAGAAATATTTAAACTGTGAATATCTAAATTCATATTGTTTGATATTACTTTTGTAACCTTATTAACAAGCCCTTTATCGTCTACACCTGTAATGAGCAATGTGCATTTAAAACCTTCTTGTGTAGAATCTATCCAATGAGCAGACATTATTCTATAGGCAAATCTGGCCTGTAAACTTATGGCATTTGGACAATCTTTTTTGTGAATTTTAATACCATCGTTTATAGTTACAAATCCAAATACTTTATCGCCTGGAATAGGGTTACAACATTTAGAAGTTGTATAATCTAAACGATCTTCTTCTAGACCAAAGACAAGCGAATCGTATTTAGAAGTAACTTCATCTTGGTTTAGTAAAGGATCTACATTGGGTTTTTTTCTGCGAATCTTATTCTTGAAAAAATTATAAAAGGCATTATTATGAAGACTGGCATAACTTTTTAA
>JAADHG010000086.1 GCA_013151975.1 Chlorobiota bacterium
CAACTTTAGAAAATTCGTTAGGTGTTGGCACAATACCATTATAATATTTATTAGTTAACACCACAACACGATTAATAAAGTTACCAAAAATGGCAACCAATTCATTGTTATTTCTTGCTTGAAAATCTTTCCACGTAAAATCGTTATCCTTAGTTTCTGGTGCATTTGCTGTTAATGCATAACGCAATACATCTTGTTGGTCTGGAAATTCTAGTAAATATTCGTGAAGCCAAACTGCCCAATTTTTAGAGGTGGATAGTTTATTTCCTTCTAAATTTAAAAACTCATTCGCCGGTACATTGTCTGGCAAAATAAAACTCCCCTCGGCTTTTAACATTGCAGGGAAAATGATACAGTGAAACACAATATTATCTTTTCCTATAAAATGCACCAGTTTAGTGTCTTTATCTTTCCAATACGGTTCCCAATCTTTACCTTCGCGTTCTGCCCATTCCTTGGTTGCCGAAATGTACCCAATTGGTGCGTCGAACCACACATATAATACTTTGCCTTCGCCACCTTCAACAGGAACAGGAATTCCCCAATCTAAATCGCGAGTTACTGCACGAGGTCGCAAACCATCATCAATCCAAGATTTACATTGTCCATACACATTAGGTTTCCAATCTTTTTTGTGACCATCAAGAATCCACTCTTTTAAAAATGCTTCGTGCTTATCTAAAGGTAAAAACCAATGCTTTGTTTCTTTAAGTGTTGGTGTAGCTCCTGTAATTGCGGACTTCGGATTAATTAAATCCGTCGCATTATGACTCGTACCACATACTTCACACTGATCGCCATAACTTTCTTCATTACCACATTTAGGGCAAGTTCCAACAACAAACCTATCGGCTAAAAACTGGTGTGCTTCAGCATCGTATAATTGCTCTGTAATTTCTTCAATAAACTCACCTTTATCATATAAAGTCTTAAAAAATTCCGAAGCTGTATCATGATGAACTTTGGCTGTTGTACGTGAATAATTATCAAATGTAATTCCAAAATCTAAAAACGATTGTTTAATAATAGCGTGATATTTATCTACAATATCTTGAGGAGAAACACCCTCTTTTTTTGCCTTAATGGTAATAGGCACACCATGTTCGTCACTACCACACATAAACGCAACATCATTTCCTGTTAAACGTAAATAGCGTGCGTAAATATCGGCAGGCACATACACACCAGCCAAATGCCCAATATGAATGGGTCCATTAGTGTATGGTAGTGCAGCCGTTATGGTATATCTTTTAGGTTGAGTCATTTACGTGAAAATTATTAAATGTCATGTTGAGCGTAGTCGAAACATCTCAAAGAAAGAGATTCTTCGTTTTACTCAGAATGACAAAAGCTATCATTATAGTTTATTTGTAAAGCCACAAAAGTAAACATTTTGAAAGCGATTTAGAAAAAAAATGTACATTTACAAAAAAGCCTCTCCTATGTATTTAAAACGGATATTTTACTGTGTTCTTCTAATAACTTTTGGAACTCAAAAAGCAGTAATTGCACAAAATTCAACTTCATCTAACAACGAGATTTCAATGCCTAAAAAACTTATTCAACCGCCATACTTAAAAGCTGGTGATACCATTGCTATTGTTGCACCTTCTGGGGTTTTAAATAATCGTGAAAAAGAAATTAACCATGCTAAAACATTGCTTAAAAGTTGGGGTTTAAATGTGATTATGGGTGAACATGTATTTAGCAAATCTGGACACTTTGCAGGTACTGATGACGAACGTGCAGAAGATTTTCAAAACGCTTTAGATAATCCAAACGTTAAAGCTATTTGGAGTGCTCGTGGTGGTTATGGAACCGTTCGGATCTTAGACAAATTAGATTATACCACATTTAAAGAACATCCAAAATGGATTATTGGTTATTCTGATATTACTGCACTTCACAACCAACTAAACAATGTTGGTAGTGAATCTATACATGCGATAATGGCAACGAGTTTAACTGATGATTTAGACGACATAAAAGACAATGTATCTACATTTAAGGATGCTATTTTTGGAAACCCTTTGTCATACACTATTAAAAACTCAAAATACAATAAAATAGGGACTGCAACAGGGCAACTGGTTGGTGGTAATCTCACTTTATTACACACCATGTTAGGTTCTAGAACCAGTATTGACACTACTGGTAAAATCTTATTTTTTGAAGAAATTGGAGAGTACGCTTACCATATTGATCGCATGTTGCAAAGCTTAAAACGTGCTGGTTATTTTGAAAACTGTAAAGGGCTTATTGTTGGCTCTATTAGTAAAGTTAGAGAAAATACAACCCCTTGGGGAAAACCCATTGAACAGCTTATTTTGGATGTTGTAGCTGAATACGATTTTCCTGTTCTATTTAATTTTCCTGCTGGACATGATGATGAAAATCGAGCGATGATACTTGGGAGAACCATTCAGTTAACAGTTGGGAGTGAACAGTCAACAGTTGTTTTTGAGAAGTAATGCCATTCTGAACGAAGCTTTGGCTAAGTGAAGAATCTTTTACAAAATATTGTAGATTCTTCGTTACACTCAGAATGACAAACAATAATGTCCCTTCTTTTATAAAAATTAAATATGAAAACAGCTTATTTTGGAATTAGCAAATCAAACAGAGTAAATTTTGATAAAGAAATAAATCAACTTAAAAAATGCCTAGCAAAATATTCGATAGAGCTTTTAGTTTTTGTTGACAAATATGAATTTACATCTGACCAAGAAAAAGAAATGATGTCCATTGCTTTTGAAGAAATTGATAATTCCAGTTTTCTTATTGTTGAACTTTCTAAAAAAGCAATTGGTGTTGGGGTTGAGGTTGGCTACGCTTTTGCAAAACAAAAACCTATAATTTATATTAAACAAAAAAATGCTAATCATTCAACTACAGTTGGTGGATGTACTGATTATATTATAGAATATGAAAATGAGTTTCATTTAAGTGAAGAAATTGAGAAGGTTATTAATAAAGATTCTTCGTTACACTCAGAATGACAAAACAATAATAATACAGAGAGTAGGATGAGATTCCCACTTTCGTGGGAAGTAATATGGCACAACATAACGAACTTGGTAAAAAAGGAGAACAACTGGCAGTAGATTTTTTACTGCAACAGGGTTATGCAATTATGGAACGTAATTATCGGTTTCAAAAAGCCGAAGTCGATATTATCGCCAAAAAAGAAGATACTCTTGCTATAATTGAAGTGAAAACTCGTTCTACCTCAGACTTTGGAAATCCTCAAGATTTTGTAAAACCCAAACAAATACAACGCCTCGTAAAAGCAGTGGATGAATATGTTACTGTAAACAATTTAGATGTAGAAGTCCGTTTTGATATCATTGCTATTACAAAACAAGAAAAGGGTTTTAATATTGAGCATTTAGAAAATGCGTTTTATCATTTTTAATTTTTATATCATTAAGAAAAATGTCTCCTTGAGCGTGTCACACTGAGCTTGTCGAAGTGCAATCGAAAGGTAGATTCAGAATCTTACCAATCTAAGCTATTCTTCTATATGGATTCCTGCTTTCGCAGGAATGACAATCATTATTTTTGATCCATGTATTTTTTAAAAGCCTCGAAATCGTAAGGTTTTGCAATAATTTTTTTATTCGCATTTAAAATATAATACGTAGGTGTCGCTGTAACATTATAACTGTTACCAATGTCGTTATTCCATTTCCCGAGGCCTAAAACATGTATAAATTCTGGATATTTAACAATTGCTTTTTCCCATGATGATAATGAGGTCTCATCTTCAAGACCAACAGCAATTACCTTTACTTTCCCTTCCTTCATTGACTTTACATACGTTTGCAGCTTTGGGATTTCGTTTAAACAATGTGAACATGTGCTACTCCAAAACACAACAACATACTCTTGCGCCATATCTAAATCGTAAAGCGATACTTCGGTTTTGTTTTCACCTTCTCCAAGCTCAACATTAAACTCTGGTGCTTTATTTCCAATCGACACACTTTTAAATAGCGTTAATCCATCAACAAGTTCAATATCATTAAGCGTTTGCGCAATTTTAATTAAATAGGTATCTGCAATGTAATTGGCTACATCCTCAAAATTAGCATCAACCATTTGTTGCCACAAAATCTCTAATAATGTACTTTTTATTACAGGATTTGCATCCTTCATGGCAGCATACACTTCATCAATATTCTTTTCATATGAAACAACCTCATTATCTTCTTCTGAAGTCATTCCGAAAACATAATTAAGTGTGCGTTCTATTAAAAAATTAGAACTTTGAAGTATTTCATTATCAAAATCTACATGGTCAAAAAAATGTATTTTTAAATTTTTGATATAGGTTGAAATATCTTCAAAGCCTTCAGGAATATAAGGCGAATTTGCTTTTATAAACTGCAGTGCAATCGTGCCTTCGGCAGCTTTTTCGTACTCTACCTGAGTTTCTTTTTGGGTTTTAAAAATAGCTGCTAGTGCTAAAGTATCTGTACTTTGTTGTCTGTAAAAATTACCAATACTTTGACTCACCATAGACATACTTGTTGTGTACGAATTTATTAAGATATTTTCTACTGAAGCGTTATACTTCACTCCAGTTTCTGTATTAAACGCTAAAGACACGTCTTCTTTGGCATTATAAATAATATCAAAATTAAATTCCTCTTGTGGCATTGCATAGACTAACCTATACATACCCTTGGTAACTGTAGAGTCTAACTGAAACTCAAAATTTCCTTTGGAATCCACTTGTGCGTTTGCTATATATAATGACGTTGTTGGCATGACTTTATATAGAATTGCATATTCAAAATCCTTGGCAGGAGAAAACGTACCTTTTATAGTATGTTGTGCTACAACAAACATTGGTATTAATAGAATTACGAAAAGCATTTTTTTTAACATAAACTCTTTTTTAATAAGACTCCAAATAGATAATATTGTCACTTTATTTTCTTTTTATTTTCAATAATCACGCCAAAATAAGTTGAATTGCATGTAATGCTTTTTCAATACTATTTACATTTTCAAAAGTAAGCAATAATCTTAATCCTTTCCTAGTTTGCTTCTCTTTCATTGTACAACTATTAGCATGTGTTTGCACAAACTGTAATACCTTAGTAAATATTGTACTTTTATAAAAATTACTTTCTTGATTGCTAATAAAATAGCCCACAAACTTGCCTTGTTTCATAATAACTTTTTCAAAACCAAGTGTTGTGGCAATCCACTTAATTTTTACACTGTTTAACAAATCAACAACTTGTGTTGGCAGCTCGCCAAAGCGATCTAAGAGTTCTTGCTCAAAAACATGTAATTCCTCTTCAGTTTTTATTGTATTAAGTTTTGTGTAAAGATTAAGACGCTCTGTAATATTATTTACATAATCATCCGGAAATAGTAATTCGAAATCCGTATCAATGGTAATATCTTTTACATATTCTTTGTCTTCATTTTCATCTTTATACAAGGCTGCAAACTCGTTCTCTTTAAGTTCTTCAATGGCTTCGCTTAATATTTTTTGATAGGTATCAAATCCTATTTCATTAATAAACCCACTTTGCTCACCACCTAATAAATCTCCAGCACCTCTAATCTCTAGATCCTTCATAGCAATATTAAAACCACTACCAAGTTCAGTGTGTTGCTCTAAAGCTGTAATGCGTTTACGCGCATCATCGGTCATTGCAGATTGTTCTGGTGTTATAAAGTAGCAAAACGCCTTTTTATTACTCCGTCCTACTCGTCCGCGCATTTGATGCAAATCACTCAATCCAAAATAATTGGCATTATTAATAAAAATAGTATTTGCATTGGGTACGTCTAAACCGCTTTCTACAATAGTTGTGCTTACCAAAACATCAAACTCGCCATTCATAAAAGCCAACATCAATTGTTCTAATTTTTTACCTTCTAATTGCCCATGACCAATACCAATTTTAGCATCAGGCACCAAGCGTTGAATCATACCTGCAACTTCTTTAATATTCTCTATCCTGTTGTGAATAAAAAATATTTGTCCACCACGTTGAATTTCGTAAGAAATAGCATCACGAATAGTTTCTTCGCTAAACCGTATTACATGACTTTCTATTGGATAACGGTTTGGAGGAGGCGTTGTAATTACTGATAAATCTCTTGCAGCCATTAAACTAAACTGAAGTGTTCTAGGTATTGGAGTTGCTGTTAAGGTCAGCACATCTACATTGTCTTTTATGGTTTTTAATCTTTCTTTTACTGCCACTCCAAATTTTTGCTCTTCGTCAACAATAAGCAAGCCTAAATCTTTAAACTTTACATTTTTATTTACTAATTGATGTGTTCCAATAATAATATCAACTCGCCCATTTTCTAAATTCTCTAAAGTTTCTCGTTTTTGTTTTGCTGTTCGAAACCTATTGATATAATCTACTGTAACCGGAAATTCTTTTAAGCGTTCTGTTAATGTTCTATAATGCTGAAATGCCAAAATGGTTGTTGGCACCAATATGGCTACTTGTTTTCCATTATCTACAGCTTTAAAAGCCGCTCGAATAGCAACCTCAGTTTTACCAAAGCCCACATCGCCGCAAATTAGACGATCCATGGGTTGTTCGCTTTCCATATCAGCTTTTATATCGGCAGTGGCTGTAATTTGATCTGGAGTATCTTCATATAAAAAAGAGGCTTCCAATTCATATTGCATGTAGCTGTCTGGATTGTATTGATAGCCTTTTTCTAATTTGCGTTTAGCATATAATTTAATAAGATTGAACGCAATCTCCTTTACTCTAGATTTGGTTTTCTGCTTGAGTGTTTTCCATGCTTTACTGCCAAGTTTATATATTTTAGGTGGTTTTCCATCCTTACCATTAAACTTGGTAATTTTATGTAACGAATGAATACTTAAATACAATATATCTCGCTCTCCATAAACCAATTTTATGGCTTCTTGCTTTTTACCTTCAACATCTATTTTTTGTAAGCCTCCAAACCTACCAATGCCATGATCTATGTGAGTTACATAATCCCCAACATCAAGATTTGTCAGCTCTTTTAATGTAATTGCCTGTTTTTTGGCGTAACCATTTTTTAAATGGAACTTATGGTAGCGTTCAAAAATTTGATGATCTGTATAACATACAATCTTGTTATCATTATCTATAAACCCTTGATGTAATGAAAGCACCAGAGTTTTGTAATGCACATCTTGTTCTACATCATTAAAAATATCTTGAAATCGTTTGGCTTGTTGTTCACTAACACAACTTATATAATTGGTAAATCCTTTATTATGATTAGTATTTAAATTTTCAATTAGTAAATCAAACTGCTTATTAAAAGACGGTTGTGGTACAGTGTTGAATTGAATAATAGCATCTTGATGAGATTCTGAAACAAGTTCAGGACGACAAAAATAGGGAGTCCCACCAAACTCAACTACCGTAAACTCTAACAATTGTTTTTTGAGTAATTCTGAATTACAAAATAACTCACTTGGTGATGCATGTTTTAAATTGGTTGAAAGGGTCTTAAAAGCGTCTTCAGCCTTCTCAAAAAACTCATCTATCCTCGAAAAAAGTAAGTCTGCATTTTTTGTGTATACTACTGTTTTTGAAGCTATATATCTTAAAAAACTTTGTCGACTTTCTTCTAGAAACTTATTCGCGATATTCGGAATAATATTAATTTTCTTGATTTGCTCAGTAGAGAGTTGTGTTTCAACATCAAAGGTTCGAATACTTTCTACTTCATCTCCAAAAAATTCAATGCGGTAGGGTTCATCATGCGAAAATGAAAACACATCAACAATACCTCCGCGTACCGAAAATTCTCCAGGCTCAGTCACAAAATCTACACGCTTAAATAGGTATTCAAACAGTACTTCGTTAACAAAATCGATAGATAAATTATCATTTATCGAAATTTTTAAAGTATTGCGTTCCAACTCTTTTCTAGTCACTACTTTTTCAAAAAGAGCATCAGGATATGTAATAATTATGGCTGGCTTTTTTCTGGAATTAATCCGATTTAATACCTCTGCTCTTAATAATACATTTGCATTATTGGTTTCTTCAATCTGATAAGGTCTGCGGTAACTTCCAGGATAAAATAAAACATCCTTTTCATTTAAAAGTTGCTCAAAATCATTCAAATAATAAGCCGCTTCTTCTTTATCATTAAATACTAATAAAAAAGGAGCCTCAGCCTGCTTAAATGCATTAGAGATAACAAAAGAAAACGACGACCCTATTAGTCCTTTTAAATGTGTTTTACTTTGCGAATTGGCAATAGCAATTTGTAGTTTTTGCTGTTGCAAAGACTGTAAATATGTCTGCGAGATTAAGGCTTTACTCACTTAAAAAAGTTTGTACATCATCACTTTTGTTTTGATGTATTAAAGATGCAAATATAGTTTAAGAAAGGGAATAGTAAAGAATCAATTAAAAAGATTCCATTGCAACCCAAGCTGAAACACATAATACCTTGTATCCCAATGAGGTCCAAATCTAAAAGGAAACCATCTCCCAGAAGTATCAACAAACCATCCGTTCTTATTTGGTAAGGTATCTATGTCTCTGGTAAGTAAATATTTGAATTCAAATAATGCATTTAATTTTTTAGTAACAGGTACTGATAGACTATACGACAATTTGAACGCTGCTCTCCATTGGGTTCTTCCTTGCTCAACTTCAGTTAATGTTTCACCTATTCCAATTCCAAAAAACGAATATTTTTTTGACTTATTTGAGTCTTCTTTAGACAAAAAAGGAAAACGTGATTTACGTAAAATACTAAAGAAAATAGCATCTCTACCTTGCACTATTCTATAAAAAGGAGGAAGCTCATTGGTCTCAAACTCATTTGCAGCACTTCTATGTTCCCAACTATAATAATCTAATCTAAGACCGTATTTTTTCATCCAATAGGTCGCATTTATATTTAAAATAGGTGATGGTGTAGAATGTACTTCGGTAGTTTTTATATTTTCTTGTAAAACACCATCTTGATAACGTCTAAATTTAAGATCTTGCCTTCCTGGTATTTGAATACCATAAGATGTTCCAATAGAAAATTGCGCATAGATTGATTCATTAAAAAAAAATAAGCTCAATAATATTGATATAAAAATAAATTGCTTTAATGTACACATTAATATTCTTTGGGTTATTTGGTTATTGTCTAATAGAGAGTTAAATTTTTATTACCTAGTAAACAATAAATAAAAATAAATATTGTATGAAAATTTTATAAATATTATTCTCTAAAACTAAAGTTTGAAATATAGCTGTGTATCAATAACATATCTATGTTTTTCTTTAAGAACGACTCTTTAATATCTTTAAGAAATCCTTTTTAGTGTTTATAAAAGCTTCATTTTTAATTTTATAACATATTAAGTTTAATTATCTTTGTGAAACATTAAACAAAAATAATATATGTCAATTTCAGATTTATTTGGTAGCGGATTTAGAAAACGTAATAAAGATCATTTTGCAGCAATTGTAAGAATTGCCATGGATGATGGCAAAATATCGGATGAAGAAAAAAAATTCTTAGATAGATTAGCAAGAAATTTGGATGTTTCGGAAGCAGATTATAAAACAATTTTAAAGGATTATAAATGTCATCCTATTAATCACCCACTATCATATAATTTGCGTCTAGAACGTTTGTATGATTTGGCTAGAATGGTATATGTTGATCATATAAAAGGAGAGCATGAAGAAATTCTTTTAAGAAAAATAGCTATAGGATTAGGATTCTCTCATGAAAATGTAAAATATGTTGTTGACAAAGCGTTAACTTTAGTTAGTCAAGGTGTAAGCTTGGAAGAGTTTATAAAGGAAATGAAACATATGAATAGATAATTTCTATTTAAACACAAAAAAAGCAAACCATTGGTTACTGAGCTGAGTCGAAGTATGGTTTGCTTTTTTTGTGTTTATTTTTTTGAAAGGCTAGGCTATTTGGTGTTTTGCATAAACTCTTCCGTTTTTTCTACCATACTTTTGCTTCCACAGAAAAAAGGCACACGCTGATGTAATTCGGTTGGTTCTATATCCATAATTCTAGTAAAACCATCACTTGCTTTTCCATTGGCTTGTTCAGCAATAAATGCCATTGGATTGCATTCGTAAAGTAAACGCAATTTACCTGTAGGATTTTTTGAAGTGTTTGGGTAAATATAAATACCTCCTTTTATCATGTTCCTATGAAAATCAGATACTAACGACCCAATATATCTCGATGTATAAGGTCTATCACCTTCTTCCATCTGGCAATATTTAATATAATCTTT
>JAADHG010000310.1 GCA_013151975.1 Chlorobiota bacterium
TATCGGGAGACGAAGTAATATATCTAATTAATCATAGTATGAGATTGCCACGATATTTTTATAAAATATGTCGCAATGACGAGTGATTGTGATTATTACTTTTTTTATACATAGTAAGATTAGTCGTTTTTTTTAAATACTTTAGTTTCACAGATTAATCAAAAGTCAAACTACAACCACTATCAAGTATTTTTATTCTAACTGAATCTTTATCGAACTCTGTAATTAAATAATAATAAAGTCCTGTATTATTTCTATTACAAGTTTCAAAATCATTGAAAGCATCAAACTTCTTTTCAAATTCTTTAAAATCAAAACTTATGAAGCCATCACTTTCCCAAATATTCTGCTCTCTATACTTCCTTGAAATTTCAGTTCTTAAATTCGATTCATCTAATATTGCGTAAGGTTTGTTATTACCATGATAAATACTGCTATATTTTTGGACAAAGAATAATTTGCCGTCGGTAAAACTTTCATTATAATTTTCTTTCAAGAACTTAAGAATAGAACCATTAAAGCTTTCATATTTATCTCTATCGCTTGGATAAGGATAAAATGAATTTATCATCCAATGATTAAATACCTTAGGGATTATTTCTCCATTCTTTTCAATATAAGAAGTTGTTGTTAATATCCAGTTAGCATATTTTGCATCTAATATTTCTTTTTCACTTTGTGAATAAGAATTAGACACGAAGCAAATGGATAGAATGAAAATCTGTAAAAAATTAAACTTCATGAAATAGATAGTTATCAAACAACACTTTAATGAGAATCAATAATTATTCCAAACTACTAAGTACACACAAAACCCTCTTTACCATGAGATTGCCACGACATTTTTGTAAAATGTCTCGCAATGACGATTGTATTAAGAATATATTATTTTCTATTTTTTTTATAACCTATTTTAGTTCTTGGTTTTTGGTTTTCTTTTTTCTCTATAAGTTCATCTAAATAATTAAAAACCAACTCAATATTTTTGCTGTGATTAGATAGTTTCTTTTTAATGTTTTCAATTTCTAGCTTTATATTTAAATTATCCATCAATTGTTCACGCATTTTCACAAACAACTCTATTATTTTAATGCTCATTTGCGTTGCTCTTTCACTTCTTAACACATTGGCTAATTGCAGAATTCCGTGTTCTGTAAAAACATAAGGCAATGAGCCTCCTAAATGCCTTTTAGAAGGTATCGCATTTTGCGATAGCATAATTTCAACTTCTTCTTTGGTAAGCCTAAACATAAAATGTTCTGGAAATTTTTCAATATTTCGCTTAACCTGTTCTCTTAATCTAATGTTCTTAACGTTATATAAAACCGCTAAATCTCTATCTAGCATTACTTTCTGATTTCTAATTACAAGTATTTTACTCATAATTATTTCTTTGGGAACTAAACTTTTATGGTTCTCACTTTTCATTAATAACCTATTATTTTAAAGATATAAAAATAGCTTTTTAATTAAGAGGCCGCAAATTGTGACTACCTTTTTGAAACTGATAATTAAAAAATAAAGAACATTACGAGAACTGTCCCGATAGCTATCGGGAGACGAAGTAATCTGTTTAATTGGATTCCATAGCATGGGATTGCCACGACATTTTATTAAATGGCTTGCAATGACGGTTGGACACTTTGTATAAAAAGTGTCGTAGAGAGATAATGGTGTGTGTTTTAACTCAATTACAAATATAAGGAGGGTATTCTCTACGCTCTTTGGAAAATAACAACTCACATTTAGGAGGTAAATTACATTTCATAGCTTGTATTTGCTTTTCAGTTAAACCCAAATCGTAAGCTAATACAAATTTTAAATTTGACATATCTTTTAAATTAGGGAATGACATAATTCTTGTTCCGCTTATATCTAATATTTTTAAATATTCTAGTTGAGTAATATCGATTGGTATTTTCGCAACTGGATTTTGATTAATTTCCAAGGCAATCAAATTCTTAAATTCAAAAACAGATTTTGGCAATTCAACAAAAGAGTTCCCGCCTAAATATAGTTTTTTTACCTTACCGTAAAGACTTGAATAGTCGTTTGGAAACTCTGTTAAATTCTTATTTTTAAGATTCAATACTGAATTATCATACTCTTTAATTGTTTTACAAGAAGCAATCAATAAAACAATAACATATAGAATTATTTTTCTTTTCATTCTTTTTTAATCTATCAATATTAGCACTATTATTTTCGTTATACATTTTATTTTTTATGCCAAATTTATAGTAGTTATTTATATTATTATTTCAATCCCTTCAAAACACCCAAAAGCCTTTCATGCATGGCATCTGTATAATCCAAATGGGTTACTATACGTAGTTTGCCGCCTCCCATACCAATAATTTTAATATTATTATCCGCTAGATTTTGTACAAAAGCAGTTTCATCTACATCAGTATTCAATTCAAAAATAATAATGTTGGTTTCAATAGGTTCAACGATTTTAATTTGTGGCAATTGACTTAAAACAGCACCAATCTCTTTGGCTTTATCGTGGTCTTCTTTAAGCCTTTCAATATTATTATCTAAAGCATATATTCCTGCTGCTGCAAGATATCCTACTTGTCGCAAATTACCTCCAAATATCTTTCGAACGCGAATGGCGTTTTTCATAATTTCGTCGTCCCCAACCAAGACAGAACCAATTGGACAACCTAAGCCTTTACTTAAACATACCGAAATGGTATCGAACACCTCACCATATTGCAATGCCGTTTCATTATTAGCAACTAAAGCGTTCCAAATACGTGCACCATCCAAATGGTAACCTAAATTATGATCGTCACATACTTTTCGAATTTTTAAGACCTCATTAAAATCCCAACAGGCACCACCGCCTTTATTGGTGGTATTTTCAACTGCTACCAAACTTGTTTGACTGTAATAAAAAGCATCCGGATTAATAGCATCTATAACTTGATTTGCTATAAACATACCGCGTTGCCCATCAAGGAGGTTACAAGATACACCACTATTAAATGCCGCGCCTCCTGCTTCATAGTTGTAAATGTGTGCATATTTATCGCAAATAACCTGTTCACTCGGGTTTGTATGTAGCTTTATAGCGGTCTGGTTTGCCATACTCCCGCTAGGGAAAAACAAGGCTTGACTTTTACCAAACATGTTGGCTATTTTTTCTTCTAGAGCATTAACGGTTGGGTCTTCTTTAAAAACATCGTCACCAACTTGTGCACTCATCATGGCATCCAACATACCTTGTGTTGGTTTGGTAACAGTATCGCTTCTTAAATCTATTATCATATTCATTTCCCAAGAAAGTGGGAATCTTTTTTTAGTTAATAATTTTATTTATTTGGGTTTCGACTGCGCTCAACCTGACATTTAAATTAATTGGATGAATAACTACACATATCACTTCCTATGGGTGACCCATCAGGAATTTTTGGTGAATCTTCTAGTTTAAATTTTTCTGGAGCTTTGGTGAATTGTTGAATCATCATTCTATATTGATTGGAATACGTTGTATTATCCAAGCCTTCATAAATAGACTTTATGGCTTTGTTGGCTATGGCATTCACCTGAAAATACGCATTGTCATTAACCGCTAAATTCATGATGTATTTTAATACATTTTGATTTATCATTTGTTGTACTTCATTTAAATACGCATCCTTATATTGTTTTTTAAATGACTTATCAATTAAGGCTTGTAACACTTCATCTAAACTTAATTGCTTTGCATCTAAACTTTTTTGCTGTACCAAACGATTAGCACGTTGCGGGTGTAATAACAACTTTAAAGTCATATCACTTGCTGTAGATACTACGCTTAAGGCATCAAAACCAACACCTGTTTTACCTTTAAAAGACTCCCTACTCCTGCCATAAGTAAAGGCTCGTGGTGGAAATAAATCTAGTTTATCTTTTGGAATAGCTAATACTTCAGCATCAAGTGTTTTTAAAACTGAATTTAGTGTTTCACGTTGTGCTTTAACATCAACTACTTTTGTAGTAAACTGTCCGTCGCCTTTAACCGCATAGTTGTAATCTAAACCACCAACTACTTTGGTAGCCGCTTCGGTTTGATATCGATGAAAGAAATATAGCGGTACAAACACATCTTCTAACACCGAATACGGTTCGTTAGTACGAATATTATCTTTTGAAAAATTTGAAATGGCTGTTGCTCTCACTTTTAAAACAGCTTCTAAGCCTTCGGATGCTGTTTTTCCATTATCCCACAAATGTGCTAATGCATGTGCCCCACCTTGTGCTCGTGCATCACTATCGGTAATAAAACGCAACCCATCAGTTTTTGCTTTATCAAGGATTTTATTGAGTTCAGCCCTTTCATTTACCTTTTTATCAAACTCGGAATAGCTATAAGCCACAGAAACCTTATCCCAATCGCCAATACCTGTAGCATAGGCATTGCTTAAATCAATAGCATTGCCTTTTACAGTAATTAATGGATGCGGATAATCCATAACTGATGCTCTGTTGTGAGTACTTGCTGTAAAGTTATGTGCAAACCCTAAAGTGTGACCAACTTCATGTGCGCCCAATTGACGAATTCTTGCCAATGCCATTTCTAGCATTGGTTGGTAATTATCGTCACGGTCTGCAAAAGGTTTATTCATCAAAGCTTGTGCAATTAAAAAATCTTGTCGCACACGTAAACTTCCTAAGCTTACATGCCCTTTAATAATTTCTCCTGTTCTTGGGTCTACAACACTACCACCATAACTCCACCCTCTAGTAGAGCGATGTACCCATTGAATGACATTGTATCTACAATCCATAGGATCGGCATCTGCAGGCAACATTTTAACCTGAAATGCGTCTTTAAACCCAATGGCTTCATAAGCTTGGTTCCACCAACTAGCGCCTTTTAATAATGCTGAACGTACAGGTTCAGGAGTACCATTATCTAAATAATAAATAATAGGTTCTTTGGCTTCACTAACTGCTGCATTAGGGTTTTTCTTTTCTAAACGATGCCGTATGACAAAACGTTTGCGTATTTGTTCTTGGATAGGTGTTGCATAATCCATATACGACATCGGAATGGCGCCACTGCGTACATCAAAAACTCTGGGTGTATAATTATTATCAGGAAGCTCTATTAACGAATGGTGTTGCGTTACCGTTACTAATGATGCTGTAGGTGTCACACTTCTTAAGTTACGCCCTGTTGGTTGCCCTTTAAAAGTTAAGATTACATCAAACTCTACATTTTTTGGAAATGCTTTGGTGCGCTCCATATTTAAGGCACTTTTACTAAGGTCTAATTTATACGATCCTTCATTGGAACGTTTTAATCGGTTAGAAACACCGTGTGTATCCTGCATTAAAAAGGGTGTGAAATCTATTATAAAACTATCGTTTTTAGCTTCCACTATTTTAAATCCAAAAAGTACCGATTTGGCAAAAGCTTGTTCTATGCTTTTTCGTTCCAACTCATTATCAGTAATTGCTCTATAATCTTGGTTGGGTTGTACAAGCAATAATTTATTTCCTGCTTTAATAAATTTTACAACACGTTCGCCACCCAATTGCCCTCTATCCAACCCAATGTCATTAGATCCTATGCCACTTGACAACGAACTTACATACAGAAATTCTTGATCAAGATCTTTGACTTCAAGAAACATCTTATCTTGAGATTCTTCATAAAAGAAGTTAAAATACCCTTTAAAATTTTCTAGTTTCTTTTCGCTGAAAGATTGCGAAAAACTAACATTAACCCATAATAATAAAATGGGAATGATACTATATTTTTTCATTTAGATTGGTTTACAGATAATAACATAAATATTATTAGTCTTGGTTGGTAATATACTATGGAATTAGCTTATAAAACTACATAAATAAATGATTACAAAAAAGAGTTAGCAAGGCACATCTTCCTTTTTAACATTTATAAAATAACTGTATATTAATTTTCTCTAAAGATTATAAGTTTTACTTTTGCTTAAAAGTAAATTATATGGTAACATCAGATCAAATTAAAGATCTTATTGAGCGCCTTGGTGCGTTAAGGAGGTATCTTTGACATTGATGCCAAAGGTATAGAAATACAAAACGAAGAAGAGCAAACGTTTGATCCTAATTTTTGGAATGATTCCAAAGCTGCCGAACTAGTAATGAAATCGCTTCGTGTAAAAAAGAAATGGGTTGAAGACTTTAATACTCTAAAAGATTTTACCAGTGATTTAGAAGTGCTTTATGACTTTTATAAAGAAGGCGAATCGACAGCCGAAGAAGTTGAAACACAGTTTCAAAAAACACTATCACTCCTAGAAGATATAGAGTTTAAGAATATGTTGTCTGATGAAGGTGATAGCTTGAGTGCTGTTTTGCAAATTACTGCAGGTGCTGGTGGTACCGAAAGTTGCGATTGGGCACAAATGCTATTACGCATGTACTTAATGTATGCTGAGAAAAATGGCTTTAAAGTAAAAGAGCTTAACTACCAAGAAGGAGATACCGCAGGAATTAAAACCGTAACTATTGAAATTGAGGGCGATTTTGCTTTCGGTTGGTTAAAAGGTGAGAATGGTGTGCATCGCTTGGTACGTATTTCTCCTTTTGATAGTAATGCAAAGCGCCATACAAGTTTTGCTTCGGTGTATGTGTATCCTTTAGTTGACGATACTATTGAAATTGAAATAAATCCAGCAGATATCGAAATTATTACTGCACGCTCAAGTGGCGCTGGTGGTCAAAATGTAAATAAAGTAGAAACCAAAGTACAATTAACACACAAGCCAACTGGAATTCAAATTTCGTGTTCAGAAACACGTTCACAGCACGATAATAGAGCTCGTGCATTACAAATGCTTAAATCTCAATTATATGAAATTGAACTTAAAAAGCAGTTAGCACAACGTGACGATATTGAGGCTGGCAAAATGAAGATTGAATGGGGAAGTCAAATACGAAATTATGTGATGCATCCTTATAAATTAGTAAAAGATGTACGTACAGTTTATGAAACAGGAAATGTTGATGCCGTAATGGATGGTAATATTGAACCCTTTTTGAAAGCCTATTTAATGATGATGGGGCAACAAAAATCAAAAACTGATAATTTATAGTGAATAATGAGATTTCCGTAAAAGTGGAAATGAAAAAATATTTTCAATGATAAAAATATACCATAATAATAGATGTAGTAAGTCACGTTGCGGTTTAGACATTTTAGAACAATCAGGAAAACCTTTTGAAATAATTAAATATTTGGAAGATACTCCTACAGCTAGTGAATTGGAAGATATTATTAAGCTACTTGGGATTAAACCTATCCAACTGGTTAGAAAAAATGAAGCTATTTGGAAAGAAAACTTTAAAGATAAAACGCTCTCTGATAAAGAAATAATAGAAGCAATGATTAATTATCCTAAACTTATAGAGCGACCAATAATTATAAATGGAAATAAAGCTGTTATTGGCAGACCTCCAGAAAGCATCCTTGATATTATATAACCTTTGATATAACTTTCCTCTCTTCGGCTTTTTTTATTTAACAAATTTTTAACCATTAGGCAGCATGCCATGAAATACATTTGCGTACTAATTTGCCAAAATCACTTATGTATAAATTTTTTCTAACCATCACCTTCATAGGGTTATTTGTAACTACTATAAATGCCCAACGCCCAGAAACAAAACAAGTTAATATAACTGGTAAAGTTGTAGATAACGAAACCAATCAGCCCTTAGAATATGCAACCATTGCTTTTTATAGTAAACAGCAAAATAAAATTATAACTGGTGGCATAACTGATATTAAAGGACACTTTAAAATTTCTGTACCAACAGGAGTATATGATATCTCCATAGAGTACATCTCATTTAAAACCCAAACTATTCCAAATAAAAGAATTACCAGTAATGAAAACATTGGTACGTTTTCTTTAGATATTGATGCTGAAGCTTTAGATGCTGTTGAGATTATTGCAGAGCGTACTACAGTTGAAATACGATTAGATAAAAAAATATACAATGTTGGCAAAGACCTTACAGTTAGTGGTGGAACTGTTAGTGATGTGCTTGATAATGTGCCTTCTGTTTCTGTTGATGCTGAAGGAAATATTGCATTACGTGGAGATGGTAATGTTCTGATTCTTATTAATGGAAAACCATCTGGTCTTGTTGGTATAAACTCGACAGATGCGTTACAGCAATTGCCTGCAGAATCTATTGAAAAAGTTGAAGTGATAACTTCACCATCAGCACGCTATGAATCTGAAGGTACTGCAGGAATTATAAACATTATCTTAAGAAGAAGTAAACTACAAGGTTTAAATGGTGCTCTAACAGGAAATCTTGGTAGTCCTGATGCCGCTGGTATTTCGGGAAATATAAATTATAGAACTGGAGATGTTAACTTTTTTAATACCTCTTCTTATAGCTATAGAGAATCTCCTGGCCATAATTACATATTTACAAGATTTAAACAAAGTGGAGATTTTACAGACGAAAAAACAGATTGGACAAGTATTCGTAAAGGCATAACAACAAATACAGGTTTAGAATGGTATATTAACAATTCGGCATCCATAACGACCTCTTTTCTTTATAGCAACAATGATAACGAAAGAAACTCGATAAACAGATTGCTTCAATTTGATCAAGACATGAACTTAATAGGTGAAAGTAATCGTTTGGATCCAATATTGAATGATTCAAAAACTATACAATATTCGCTTAATTTTACTAAAGATTTTGAGCAAAGCAGTCATCAATTAACCTTTGATTTTCAATATGAAAAAAATGATCAGGATAGATTTTCTGAAGTCGTATTTAACGGAATAACGACTGATATAGTTACTACTATAGACGATCAAACTCAAATTTTATTAAGAACGGATTATGTACTTCCGCTTGGAGAAAATAGTCAGATTGAAATGGGTTATCGTGGCGATTTTGATAATAAATCAACTGATTATAAAGTTGAATTATTAGACATAGCAACTAATGCCTTTGTGGTTAATGATTCCTTATCGAATATATTTAATTTTAAACAATATGTAAATGCTGCTTATTTTCAATATGGAAATAAAACGGGTAAATTTTCGTATTTGTTGGGCTTACGTATGGAAAATACCCAAATAACTCTTGACCAACCAACAAGCGGTGATTTTGAGACGAAAAATTATACAGGCTTGTTTCCAACAGTAAATTTAAGCTATGAAATTAGTGAAGACCAAAGTATAACTTTAGGATATAATAGAAGGCTACGAAGACCTTTTTCATTTTTCTTAAATCCATTTCCGTCCAGAACCAGTCTTACAAATATTTTTCAAGGAAATCCTGATTTAGACCCAACCTATTCTACTAAAATTGATTTAGGATATTTAAACCGGTTTGGTAAATTTACTTTAAGCTCTTCTTTATACTATCAGCATTCAACAGATGTAAGGAATTTTATAAGTTTTGAAACAGGTGAAGTCGTAGAAATTAATGGTATAGAAGTGCCTGTAATACAAAGAAGTCCTGTAAATCTTGCAACAAGCGACCGATTTGGGTTTGAATTTAATCTAAACTATAGCCCAACAAAAAAATGGCGTATAAATAGTGATTTTAATTTATTTAAATTTGCAACTAAAGGTGATTTTAATGGTACAAATTTTGATTCGGAAGATTTAAGTTGGACGTTTCGCGTAAACAATAAACTTACATTACCGGGAAAAATAGATTGGCAAACAAATATAAATTATAGAGCACCTCGTAATAATTCACAAGGTCAAAGCGAGAGTACATATTCTACAAATATGGCATTTAGCAAAGATCTATTTAAAGACAAAGCATCTATTGCTTTTAATATTAGAGACTTGTTTGATAGTATAAAGTTTAGAAGCGATCTTGAAACAGATACATTTTTTAGTACACGGGAGTTACAATACAGAGGTGGTCGCACTTATAACTTATCTTTTACTTACAGGTTTAACCAAAAGAAAAAGCGACAAAGAAGTCGAAATAGAGGTGGTGATTTAGAATTTGAAGGTTAAAGAGTTACCTAGGCTATATAAAACAAAAAAGGAAGCGCAATGCGCTTCCTTTTTTTATACTATACTAATAAATATTTATAATGTTAATGCTTCTCGCTTAGCCTTTTTCTCTGCTCTTCGTTCTTTAAACCTTTCTATCATTGCTCCCATCATCCAATAAGGCATTACAAAAACCATTAAAAATATCATTAACCACATACCAATTGTAAAAATGTATC
>JAADHG010000257.1 GCA_013151975.1 Chlorobiota bacterium
TTGTAGCAATACTTTTGAATAGCTTCAGGAGTCCATGCTATGAGTTGTTTTATAGCTTGTATAGCCATTGGTACTGAAACAAAATTTGCAGTTTCTCCCATGCAATATCTATTGGCGCCATCTTTGTAATCGTCCTTATAATTGGTTAACCCTGCAAAATTCTCACTATCTATCCTATTAGACCACGATTCCTCAATGGGAGAGCCATTATCAAAATAACTTCCAAAATAAGCCAGACCAAAAGAATAAGGTCCTAATAACCATTTGTAGGCTGCACAAATTAACGCATCTGGTTGAATTTCTTCTACTGAAAAAGGAAACGCACCAACAGATTGTGTACCATCAATAATTAGCAATGCATTATGCTGACGTGTCTTTTCTCGAATGGACTTAAGGTCAAATAAGGTGCCGTCAGCCCAATGCACATGGCACATGGCAACAACTGCAGTTTTTGGTGTTATGGCATTTAAAATAGCTTCATTCCAACGCTGTGCTATTTGTGCACCAGACTTTGGCTTTACAATGGTCTTTATTGTAGCATTATATTTTTCGGCAAGTTTACGCCAGCCATAAATATTACTCGGAAACTGATCTTCAACAACCAGTATTTCATCATCTTGATTTAGTGTAATGTTATTGGTAACACTAGCAATTCCGTAGGATACCGAAGGAATGCAAGCAATTCTATTAAATTCTTTGGTATCAATTAATGTAGCATATAGTTTTTTGAGTTCAGTTACGGGTTCAAAGAAATCGTTTGGAGAAATAGAAAAAGGTTTGCTCTTTTTTTGTAAGGCTTTAATACCAATGCTTTCAACATCTTTAAGCAACGGCGACATATACGACGTATTTAGATAAATAACATCTTTGGGGAGGCTAAATTTTTCTTTTTGATGGCTAAGCATAGGTGAATTATTTAAACAGGGAAATTATTAAAATTAAAGCACATTAGTTATACTATCGATAACAAATGTATAATACGAATAATCTGCTGGGACTAATTTAAAAGTTTCGTTACGATTGGCAGTGAAATATTTAAATTCCTCTAACGAGCGTAAACACAAAGCATCAACTTCTTCGTCTTGCTTTTTAAGGGCATGTAAAGCAACATCTAACTTACATAAAAACACATTCTGAAATTCGCAATCGATAATACCATTAGGATGACGATTAATATTTTTCCGAACATCAATTTTAACCAAATCGGTTTTTAAGATAGCTATCCCAATTTCTTCTTTAACTTCACGTAAAGCTGCATCTTCAATTGTTTCACCTGCTAAAACATGACCAGCTACCGAAACATCCCAATAATTAGGGAAGGTTTCTTTAGTAGCACTACGCTTTTGAAATAACACTTCGCCAGTTGCTGTATAGAACCAAATATGAACACTGTGGCGTGAAAGAGCCCTTTTTTATGTGCTTCAGATTTTAAAGCCGTTTTTCCTGTTGGTTTTCCAAATTTGGTTAATATATCTAGATATTCATCCATAGTAGAGATTAGGAAAAAAGTTTTGTCTCGTCGAGCGCAGTCGAGACGTTTTATAGTTCTCGACTGCGCTCGAACAGACATATTTTAGAATCTAGTTTCAGCTAGTCAAAATAACTAAAGGTATCACCGTTTTTTATGTTGAGCAGTGTTTCATAAATCATTCTAATTACATTTTCAACATCGTCCTTATGTACCATTTCTACCGTAGTGTGCATATAGCGTAACGGTAATGAAATAAGTGCAGAGGCAACGCCGCCATTACTGTAAGCAAAGGCATCAGTATCGGTTCCTGTAGCTCTGGATAAGGCAGCACGCTGAAACGGAATTTTATTTGCCTCGGCAGTATCTGTGATTAGATCGCGTAACCTTTGTTGAACAGCAGGAGCATAGGCTATAACAGGTCCTTTACCCATTTCACAATGCCCTTCTTTTTTCTTGTCAATCATTGGTGTTGTCGTATCATGAGTCACATCAGTTACAATTGCCACATTAGGCTTTATGGTTTCTGTAATCATTTGTGCACCACGCAAACCAATTTCTTCCTGTACCGAATTTGTAATATACAGTCCAAAAGGAAGTTTGTTTTTGTTTTCATGTATTAATCGTGCGACTTCGGCAATCATAAAACCACCCATTCTATTATCTAGTGCACGACACACAAAATTATTTTTATTTAAAATATGGAACTCATCAGGATAGGTAATTACACAACCTACATGAATACCTAACTTTTCGACGGCTTCTTTTTTAGTACAACCCACATCAATAAAAATATTGTCTGGTTTTGGTGGCTCTTCTTTCGATTTTAATCGCGTATGTATAGCTGGCCAGCCAAAAACACCTTTAACAATGCCTTTTTTGGTATGGATGTTCACAATTTTACTCGGTGCAATTTGATGGTCGCTACCGCCATTTCTAATCACATAAATGAGTCCGTTATCCGAAATATAATTTACATACCAAGAAATTTCATCGGCATGTCCTTCTATAACGACTTTGTATTTTGCTTTAGGATTTATTACACCAACTGCAGTGCCATAAGTATCTGTGATAAATTCATCTACATAAGGTTTAAGATAATTCATCCAAATTTTCTGACCATCCCATTCATAACCTGTAGGTGCTGCATTGTTTAAATATTTCTCTAAAAAGTCCATTGACTTTTTGTTGAGTATCTTTTGTTTTGCCATTAGAATAATTTTTTGACTAAAATAATAATATTAATACGATTTTAAGGTTTTAAAGTATGTAAATTCTTAATTTTGACACATGCATTATGTTCAATAAATGCAACCCATTATAATGAAAAAAATTGTCTACATACTTTTATGTTTTCCTGCTGTTTTATTTGCACAAACCAATACAACAGAAACTGATACTTTGGGGTATGAATACATTATAGTTAAAGGCGATTCTGTACCTAGAACATCTATTGATTTAGATGAAGTTATGTTGCTTAATAAATTAAAATTTGATAGTAAGGAAGATCGCAGGCGTTATTTAATTTTAAAGCGAAAAACAATTAAAGTATATCCGTATGCTAAACTCGCTGCCATACGACTAGATTCATTAACTTCTAGATTGGCGAGACTTGAGAAAAAACGTGAAAGAAAACGGTATGCCAAAAAAATTCAGAAGTATATAGAAGGGGAGTTTTCGGAGGAACTAAAAAAATTCACGCGTACCGAAGGCCAAATACTTATAAAACTTATTCATAGACAAACAGGCAGGACCACTTTTGAACTCATTAAAGAACTGCGCAATGGTTGGCGCGCCTTTTGGTTTAATAATACCGCCAGTTTGTTCGATCTGTCTTTAAAACGAAAGTTTGACCCAATGAATGAAAAGGAAGATTATTTAATTGAAGATATTTTGCAGCGCAACTTTCAAAGCGGACGTTTAGAGCGACAGAAATCGGCTTTAGACCTAGATTTCTACGACCTTACTGATAAGTGGTTAAAACCTTCTAAAACGGTTGTCAATGAGCGTTCAAACTAAACTCGAAGAACAATTAAACACGTATTCTCATGCCTTGGGTGCTTTACTGGGCATTTCTGGATTGGTATTGCTTATTGTATTAAGCTCTAATAAAACACCTTGGAGTTTGTTTAGTGTTATTGTTTATGGTATTTCCATTATTGTATTGTTTACCGCATCTACATTGTATCATGCTGCAAGAACCGAAAAACGCAAACATTATTTTAGAATTGTAGATCATATTAGTATCTACTTGCTTATTGCGGGTACCTACACACCTGTGTTACTCATTACTTTAGAGCAAAGTTTGGGTTGGACTTTGTTTTGGGTGGTCTGGGGAATAGCAGGCTTTGGTGTGGTGTTAAAACTATTTTTTACAGGACGGTTCGAAATTTTCTCTACGCTGTTATATTTAGCCATGGGTTGGCTTATTGTATTCGACTTTGCTAACCTCTATACTGCTATTGGTAGCAGTGGTGTATTGTGGCTTTATGCTGGCGGATTGTTTTATACGGTGGGTATCCTGTTTTATGCCATCCGTCGTATTCCTTATAACCATGTTATTTGGCACGTATTTGTATTGGCGGGAGCTATTAGCCACTTTTTTATGATCTTGTTTTATGTAGTGTAGAAGTAACTTTCGCACTTTGTAAGAAAATTATGTTGATAACTTATGCATTGAAAAGTGGTTATAGTATTGACTTCTTGACATTAAAACTAGATTTATCTTATCCAATGGTATTATTAATAAATCATTACCGAACGTTTGGTAAATTACTTTTTATTTGTACATTTGCAGTATGAGACCACAAAAAGTTACAAATCAGAATTTAATAGAAGGCTTAATGTCTGTTATCCAATCTAAAGGATATAACGGTTCAAGTCTAAATGATTTAGCGAATTCTACAGGACTACAAAAAGCAAGTTTATATCACAGGTTTCCAAAAGGCAAAAAGGAAATAACTTCAGCTGTGCTATCTTTTGTAGAAGAATGGGTTGACATAAACATAGTTGAATTACTTTCTGACAAAGAGCAAAAACCTAATGAAAGACTTAAAATTGTAATCGAAAATATTGATAATCTATACGAAGGAGGAGAAAAAATTTGTGTTCTAAGAGCATTAACAATGGATAATAATTTAGACTTGTTTGGAAACCAACTCAAAAAAATAATGACTAATTGGATTATTGGTTTTACCAATTTAGGCATTTCATTTGGTCAATCAGAAAAAGAAGCAAAAATTAAAGCGGAACAAACGCTTATATTAGTACAAGGCAGTTTAATTGTTTCTAAAGCAATGTCTACATTAAAACCCTTTCAAAAATCTTTATTAGCAATTAAAAATATGTATATGTCACCTTAAAAAAATTTAAAACAAAAAATAACCGAACGTTCGTTAAAATAACCTATTAAATATAATTAAAAACAAAAAATTATGAGTAAAATAGCAATTGTGGTTCTATCGGATCCAAAGACAGGTTCTGAAGAGGCTTTAGGTCGAGTAGTAAATGCGTTAGCAGTAGCGTATGACAGTAAAATGTCAAATGATGAAGTAGTTATTGTATTTCAATCGGCAGGAACAAGATGGCCAGAAGTTCTTCAAAAAGAAGACCATCCATTTCACGGTTTGTACAAAGACGTTGAAGATAAAATAAAAGGTGTTTCTTCGGGTTGTGCAGACGTATTTGGAGCAAATGTAGCAGGTTTAAACTTGATTTCTGATAATAAAGTGCCAGGAACAAGTGGAATGGCAAGTTTTCTGAATTTACAAAAAGAGGGATATACAATAATCACTTTTTAAATTTTCATTTTGTACTGCAAAGCCAATTAGGTTTTGTAGTGCATTATTACTAACCAACTAATAGCAAAATCTTTGATTTTTTTAATCAAACTTTCAAGTCTTTTGACTTTCATTATAAATAAAATTTTTATGATAGAAACTTTTCACAAAGGAGAAATTGCAGTTCAACAAAAAGTCGGGGAACAGATAATGGCAAGTTCTGTAGGTCGAATTATATCTGATAAAATCCCTAAAAGAGTAAATCGGTTTATAGAAGAACAACCAATGATAATTGTGAGTAGTACAGATAAATTTGACCATATTTGGACTTCGGTTCTATTTGGCAATATTGGTTTTACTTCGGTTCTTAAAGAGAATACTATATCCATAGAAAAATCAAATATTTATAGTACAATTACAGATGTTTTTTTCGATAATATCAAAGAACAAAAAGAGATAGGTACATTATTCATTGAATTATCAACACGTAGAAGATTTAGAATTAATGGCACGTTACAATTAACAGACAGTGTAATAGAAGTTTCTGTTCAAGAAGCATATCCAAATTGTCCTAAATACATACAACAAAGAGTAGTTAATGTTCCGAAAGATTATAAACAACCCAAAGCAGTTATTGAAAACGGAACAACAATAAACCAACAAATAAAAGATTGGATAATACAATCAGATACATTTTTTATAGGAAGTAAGAGTAATAACAATAAATTAGATGCTTCACACAGAGGAGGAAATAAAGGTTTTATTGAAATAATAGATAATACCTTAAAAATTCCAGATTATAAAGGAAACAGTATGTATAATACATTGGGAAACATACATCAAAATTCAAAAGCAGGACTGTTATTTATTGACTTCGAAAAGGGCAAAATTTTACAATTAACAGGTAAATCAAACCTCTTATTTGAACAAAATTCAGAGGAAGATTTAATAAAAACAGGCGGAACAGGAAGGTATTTATTATTCAATATAAAAAAATGGATAAAAACAGAAAATCACCACAATATTAAGTGGGACTTTTTAAGCAATTCACCTTTTAATTCGTCATTTTAAATCTATTAATATATGGAAACCCATCAAAAATATATGCATAAATGTCTTCAATTGGCTAAAAAAGCATTAACTAAAGGTAATCCACCAGTTGGTGCAATTTTGGTGGTAAAGAATAAAATAATCGGAGAAGGAATAGAGGCAGGAAAAAGTTCAGGAGATTTAACCAATCACGCAGAAATTTTATCTATTAGAAATGCGATTAAAAATGGACATTTAAAGGAATTACATAAAGCCATAATGTACACAACACACGAACCTTGTATAATGTGTTCTTATCTAATACGACATCATAGAATACCACACATTATATTCGGAACTTCGATTGACTATATTGGTGGTTATACTTCAAAGTTTAAAATTCTTAATACAATAGAAGTTCCTAAATGGGGAAATAAACCAAAAATAACAGAAGGAGTTTGTAAATCGAAATGTGAAGAATTAACAGAAGAGTTTCATCAATTATTGAATAAATTGAACTGAATTACTTTTTTTATCTAAAATTGTAAACTTAAGTTATACTAACCGATAAGTAAACTTAGGTTACTCTTTCTTAATCAATTTAAAAGTTCTTTGGTTGTTATTTTGATCAATCTTTAAAATATAAATACCTACAGATAGTGTGTTTCCATTTAAGGTAATAGGGTAGATGTCCGTATCTGTATTTATGTTAAATACATTTTGAGTAATTACTCTTCCTAAAATATCATACAAGGTGTAGGTTACGGGTTTATCTTCAAAAAGCGAAGCAATTCTAATGCTTGCATTGTTTATAAATGGGTTTGGATACACGGTGGCATTAAAGCCAATATCTTCATCTATTATAATAAACGGATCGGTTATAGTCATTTTTATTTCGCTAAACCCAAAACAACTGCCACCATAATTTGCAGTTGGCGTAATTAGTACATATCGTACTGTGGCACTATTAAAATCGGGTCCATCGATACCTTCATAATTAGACAAGCCATTGGCTTGGTCTATAGAGAAACTACCTAAATTGGTCCAAGTAACACCATCTAAAGAATAGTCAATATTAAAATCCTTAATACCATTGCTTAAGTTTTTAGGCTCGTTGGCATTCCAGAATTTTGTTTCGTTTAATATGTAATCATAACCCAAATCGTACATAATCCAATGCGAATCGCCATAAACTGAGTTTGGGTTTGCCGAGGTGTTACAGGATATCCAGCCATCAAACCACGTGGTGCTATGCCTGTCAGGATAACACTGTGCATTGCCTAATTGTGAGCAGAAAGCGATAATTAATGTTATGTATAGTGTTGTTTTTTTCATAGTTACATGCTCATAAAACCTAAAGGCGGCACACCAGAATTGGTGTCGTAAAAGTTTGCTAGATTTGGTAAAATTAAATTCAAATCGGAAGGCGAAACCCCAAACCACAAGGCTAATTCAGCCATATATAAGTCGGCTGCAGTTGTTGGGATTAATACACCATCAAATAAATTGAGTTCACTATTTATTGCTAATGTTGGGTAATAGCCATAAATTTCTTTACCAATTACTGAGCCTCCCATTACAAATGTGTTTCCTCCCCAAGCATGGTCTGTACCATTACCGTTTGAGGATAGCGTTCTTGCAAAATCGGAAATACTAAATGTGGTCACCTCATTACCTATATTTAATTCTTGCAACACGGTATTAAAATAGTTTAAGGCACCGTTAACTTCAGATAATTTCCCAGCATGATTAACCAATAATTCATCATGATGATCCCAGTTATCAATATCTACAAAAAATATTTGTCTAGAAAATCCTAATGTGTCTCTTGCTGCAATGGTTTTTGCCACCATTTGAAATTGTGCTGCTAATTTATTGTAGGCTGGTAATGCAGTACTAAAATCTGGAATAGCATCAACAGCCGTTTGAAATTCTTGACTTGAGTCGTTAGACGATTTTATAGTATTGATATAGGTGTTCTTGAAAATATCTTGATAATCTCTATCCATCATCGTGTTCAGTGCATCTGAACGCAGTTGGTCAAAACCATTTTGCCCACCATAACCACTAATGCCAATACTTCCACTTGGGCTGATAGCATAGGGGATAACTTCGTTACCACGCTGAAAGATATTAGATCCTTGCAATGAGATGTTCATGGAAATATTTTGGTTAGAATTCATGGATTGCACTAAATCGGCAATACGACCTCCCCAACCAATATTGGTTCTTTCATGTGGTCTCCCAGTATGCCATTGTTGTTGCTGGTCGGCATGAGAAAACAGACCTAGTGGTGCTTTTACACTCTTGTTTTGCAGTTCTAATTTTGTAGAAGGCTCAATTAAAGTACCAACGTTACTTATAAAAGCTAAGTTATTGGTTTCAAATAACTGCTGCATATCTGTCATAGACGGGTGTACACCAAAAGTTCTACCATCACTTGTTAATGGATTTATTTGAAGGATTTCATTTTGAGCTATAGCTAAATTTGAACGAGTGGTGGCATATTCGTTATATTCTGTATTCCCTTTGGGGATAAGCATGTTAAAGGAATCATTTCCACCATGTAACATTACAAATACCAAGGCTTTATAATCTCCTGCGGCGATTACCGAAGAGTTATCTAAAGCCGCAGCAGCCATACTTTTTAAACTTATTAAAGACGAAAATAATGTGGTATAACCCACAGCGGCACAGGATTGTCCTATAAATTTTCGGCGGGATATGTTATTTTGTTTAGGTTTACTCATCTGGGGTTATTTTAATATGGCATAATCTGGACTAATTAATATAAGATAGAGCGCCATTTTTACACGGTAATAATCAAAATCTATATTTGGATCATTTCCAGTAATAGGATCTACAGCATCAATAATGAGTTGCTTTGTCTCATTAGAGAGCATACCACGTGTAAATAATTTGTCTAATTGATTAATAAGTACTTCGCTGTCTTTGGCATAATATTTTAAACCTTCAAAATCTAAAGGCGTGTCTTCAAGACCTAAATCCCAAGTGTTTAAAACGGAATAGAATTGTGGATAGGTCCAATAATCTACTTCATTTACAAAAGCTAGACTACTGGCTGAGTTGTGTATTTTAAATTCTGGTCCTTCCAAGTTTGCATCTGCAAATTCACTATTAGGAACATAGTTTGGTGGGTAGAAATTAAAGACGTGTGGTGCTGCTAACGGCGCTTGTTTTGTTGCGTTATAAAAGTTAAAACCAACATTCCAGTTTAAGCCATTTTGATTGTCTAAATCTATTTGACGCGTTACATTGAAATATCGTATCATAGGCTCGATGAGTTTCCCTTGGCTCGGATTATTAATCCAACTACAAGACCTTGCTTCATCATCTAATAATATGGCTTTAATAACTGCTCTCATGTCACCACGAATGCCTTTAGTATTATTAAAAGCTGCGGAAACTCTAGATATATATGCTGGAGTTGGATTAGATTTTACAAGTTGCTGAATTAATCGCTTAGCTATAAACGGAGCTACATTGGGATGGTTGAATAGGTGGTCTATGGTATCTTCAATATCTTTCATACCAGATTGCCCCGAAGGAACAACAAAGCTATTTAGTAATCGTTTTTCTCCCGGTTCATGCCACGCATCATACATGATCATTGGGAGATCTTTTTGTGCAAAATAGAATTCAATTCCAAATTCGGCAACAACACCATAAGGGTTTTCTATAACAGCAGCAGGTCCGAGACCTGTAAATATTTTTGCAAACTCTTTAATATCATTATTGTCATAGGTTGGTATTCTTTCTCCACTTTCATCTAAAATATAACTTCCATCTTGATTGAGTTGATGTAAACCAATAGTGAATAATTGCATAACTTCTCTAGCAAAATTTTCATCAGGATGGATATTTGTATTCGGAAAACTTCTTGGGTTATTATAATGACTCAAATAGCCTCCCATCATTGGGTGCAAGGCAATCCCAAGTAATATGTCTTTAAAATTACCAAAGGCATTATCTTTTAAAATATCGTAATAGTCTCCAAGACCAACGCCATAATCACCAAGACCTGAGTCCCATGAAATAACAATGATTTCACTTAATGCTAAAGCCAATCTTTGGCGTAATAAATCTTCGTTACCAATATTTGATTCCCACCAAGCATATTGAAAATGTAAAGAATATGGACCAAAATAATCATCAGCATTACCACCATTGGCAACAAACATATCAAGCGCTTGATTATAAATACTACTAGTAAGTGCTCCCATTGAAGGAGAGTTAAGGTCAAACTGGGCATCAATCCAATCTTCAAATGGATTTTCAGACACCAATTTAATATAAGACAGATCAGTTCCAAAAGTTGCTTGTGCCAAAAAGCGGGAGGTTTCTAATAATCGTGCATCGAGTCCTTTGCCATTAATGGTGTTTTCATCATCAGCAAACTCGTTCCAATTTGGACGACTTTGTTCACTACTCGACGTTACCGTAATACCATTGCTGTGACCAGCTCCTAAATAATCGGTGTACTGCTGAGCGTTAACACTAAATGACATCAATAAAAAAAAATAAAATAAAGTCTTCTTCATATTTTTAATTTGGGATGAATAGCAATTAGTAATACTTATTTGTGTGTTAATCAACCAAATATAGTTAAAAAGTAGTTGATTGGTAATATTTTTCGACGAATGGTATAAATAAAGACGTTCCTATTACAAATAATAAGCTATTGCAATGGCAACTAGAATAACTAAAAGTTTTGAAAGATTGAATTTGTGTCCTTCACTACTTTCAAATAGAATAATAGTAGATATATGTAAAAATATACCGATTACTAAAGCTGAAATTTCTGTATAGTAAAGTTTAAAAACATCAACTTCTTGTGATAATAACATTCCCAAAGGAGTCATTAATGCAAACAAAGTCAAGAAAAATAGAATCTTTGAGCGACTTAAATCTGACGCCAGAAAGAAGGTAGATAATATAATAGCAACCGGAAGTTTGTGTATAATAACACCGTAGATTAAACTGTGGTGTGCTTCTATAGGAACACCTTCTAAAACCGAATGTATGCTTAAACTTATAAAAAGCAGCCAAGGAAATGCAGATGCATTTTTATGAATATGCACATGGCCATGTTCGGCACCTTTTGAAAAGAACTCCAAAACTATTTGTAGCAAAACACCAATCATAATAAACAATCCAACTGTTTTGCTATTATCGTTATACACCTCAGGTAAG
>JAADHG010000091.1:0-13468 GCA_013151975.1 Chlorobiota bacterium
CATTATAAGGATACCCTATTTTAAATCCAATTAAAACCTTATCGTTATAGGCTAAAACATATAACGACTTTAACTGCTCATCGCTGCGTTGTTTAAAGAATTTTAAATCGGGGTCTTCAAAAAGAGAATAGTATAGTTTTGCTAATCCCTGATATAGTTTTTCACTAGGAATCCCTTCAATAGTTTTATATGAAATATTATTTTTCACCATCCCATTCTGCGTAGAACTGATTCAAGAAATTTTCCATAAAATGATGCCTATCTGTGGCGATTCGCTTTCCAGTTTTGGTATTCATTTTATCTTTTAGCAATAATAATTTTTCATAAAAATGATTAATTGTAGGCGCAGTGGAGGCTTTGTATTCTTCTTTTGTCATTTTTAAATTGGGTTTAATAGCAGGGTTAAAAAGCATTCGATTTTTAAAACCACCATAGTTAAAACAACGCGCAATACCAATAGCACCAATGGCATCTAGCCTATCGGCATCTTGAATGACATCTAATTCTGGAGAACGAAACTTTTGTACCTCATTACCGCCTTTAAAAGAAATGTTTTCTATGATTTTAACTACGTGTTCAATCACTATACTATCTACATCATGCTTAAACAGAAATTCACGAGCTATTTTTGGCCCAATAGTTTCATCACCATTATGAAATTTACTATCAGCAATATCGTGTAGCAAAGCACCAAGAGCCACCACAAGAGTATCTACATTTTCATTTTTAGAGATGAGTAAGGCATTATTAAATACCCTTAATGTATGAAACCAGTCGTGCCCGCCTTCTGCATGGCGCAGTTGTTCTTTTACAAAAGCTTTAGTTTTAGAAATAAGAGATGCGTTCATAATAGTATAAAATTAAAATTCCAATTCTTCCCAAAACGAATTTTATAAAAACGATTGTTATTTGTTTTATAATTTAGCAGGCTCTACCCATTTAAATTGAAATGAATTGTCGGGTATAGTCATACGTTCTGTTAAGCGTATCATTCTTGCAGGAAGCTTCATTAAGTAATCTCTCGCCCTTTCGGCTTCGTCTGTAAGACTTGTGATTTTATCAATCTCCCAACGCTTAATCAGTTTGTCAAGAATATCTACATAATCTTTACCTGTATATACACCTATACGTTGTGCGGTGTTAGAAAACTCTTCAAAGGCAGTTCCTATTTTTTTGCCAGATTCTCTTAAAAATATGGCAGGCATTGTTATTTTTTTCTTCATCATGTAATGAAAGGCCATCATCATTTGGCTAGGATCCACTTCAAAAATGCGTTCTACAAATTCACTATAAGCGTGATGATGCCTCATTTCGTCTCCAGCAATAATTTTACACATTTTGGCAAGTTGTTTATTCCCATGTTTTCTAGCAAATTTAGCAACACGATTATGTGAAATGTAAGTTGCCAGTTCTTGAAAACTTGTATAGACAAAATTCTTATAAGGATCTTTATCGGTACCAATATCAAAACCATCAGCAATCATATGTTGTGTAGTTATCTCTATTTCTTTCATGTTTACTCTTCCAGAAAGATATAAGTATTTATTTAACACATCACCATGTCTATTTTCTTCTGCAGTCCATTGTCTTATCCATTTAGACCAACCATTACGACCTACTTGGTCTATACCTTCTATATCCATTAACCAAGATTCGTACGTTGGCAATGCTTCTTCGGTTATCATGTCTCCAATTAAAACTACCCAAAGATCGTAAGGAAGTTCTTTTGCCACTTCGCGAATTTCTTTTACATCTTCAAAAAAACTATCTTTTTCAGAATTTGGCAAAAAATCTGTGGGCTGCCATATTTTCTCAGGTGTGATGAGGTATTTTTCTATGAGGGTGTCAACATCTTTTTCTAAGAGTTGCATCACTTCTAGTCTAACATTTTTTAATGACATAATGATTATTTATGGTTTATGTGGGTTATAATAGTATTTTCAATAGTATTAATTAGTTTGTTTTTATCTGCAAAATTAGCGATTTTTAAGGGTGTATGCACTGTAAATTTTATATGAGCACCTAAGCCCAAAGGGAATTTTCCGTAACGTAAGGTTTTCCATGAATGTAACGTAAGGTTTTCCATGAATTATTAATTGTAATTGGAACCACTAATGCTGAAGGAATATGCTCAAATAGAGTAAGCATACCCTTGGTTTGAAACTTTTTGGGAATCCCGTTTCGACTTCGCGTACCTTCTGGGAAAATAACCGCTGCATAATTATTGGTTTCAATATAATTGGCAAACTTTTTAATAGCAGCAACAGATTCTATAGGCTTTTTTCGGTTAATTAAAACAGAGCCACCATGTTTTAAATTATAAGCACGCTAGGGATCCCTTTTCCTAATTCAATTTTGCTTATAAATTTGGGATGATGTTTTCTCATATACCAAATAATAGGCGGAATATCAGTTAAACTTTGGTGGTTGGCAACAATGATTAAGGGTTGATTTGTAGAGATGTGATGTGGATTGTTAAATGTAAAACGTGTGCCTAAAATGTTAGAACAGCGCAATAAAAAGAAGTTTAATATTGAGACACTTTGTTTATGAGCGTTATACCCAAATACATTTAAACACAGCCATTGTATAGGATGAAAAACAACTAATGTTATTCCAAAAAAAATGAAATAAATAACCGATATAGGATAAGATAAGAGTTTTATCATAGGTCAAAAATAAAGATAAGCCACAAAAAACCACGTAAAAAACGTGGTTTAATATTTTATGTTGTTCTGTCATGCTTGAGCGAAGCGAAGCATCTTTTTTGAGATTATTCACTTCATTTCGACAAGCTCAGTGCAAGTGTTCAGAATGACACATTAGCAATGCTCATTATAGGCATCAACAAGATTCTCAGCAATCAATTCAGCAGGACGCCCTTCAATATGGTGGCGTTCTAGCATATGCACCAATTCGCCATTTTTAAACAGTGCCATACAAGGTGAACTTGGAGGAAACGGAATCATGTACTCTCTTGCTTTATCTGTAGCTTCCCTATCAACCCCCGCAAAAACAGTAGTTAAATGGCTTGGACGCTTTGCGTTTTGTAAACTCATTCGTGCTGCAGGTCTTGCGTTGGCTGCGGCACAACCACAAACCGAATTCACAACCACTAGAGTTGTGCCTTCTTTTGCTATTGCTATGTCTACACTTTCGGCAGTATGTAATTCTTCAAAACCTACACTGGTTAGGTCTTCACGCATTGGTTTTATTAATTCTGCTGGATACATATCTCGATTTTTAATTTTAAAACAGTTGACTACAAAGATACGCAATTGTGTAACATATTACCATTACTATCAACTAACAAATATTATATTTACCCATAATTAAAATCTATAGGTTACATGAGTTTTTCAAAATGGATAGGAGCCTCTTTAGGCTGGTCGTTTGGCCCAATAGGTGCAATAATTGGGCTGGCATTAGGAAGTGTTGTAGATGCGATGGGTAAAGGGAGTAATGGCACACAAACTAGAAGTAGAAGAGCTTATCAAGGGTCACAAACCCAATCTGGCGATTTTGAAGTGAGTTTACTCATTCTTGCTTCAATTGTTATAAAGGCAGATGGCAAGCAAGACCAACGGGAACTAAATTTTGTACGCCAACAATTTGTTGGGATGTATGGTAAAGAACGCGCCAATCATGCCTTTAAGTTATTTAAAAATATAACGAAGCAAACCAATATTTCAACGCGGGATGTCTGTTATCAAATAAAACAAATGATGGATCACCCTTCGCGTTTGCAACTCCTGCACTTTTTATTTGGGATTGCTAAGGCTGATGGATTGGTTACTGAGAGCGAAGTAAAACAAATTTATACTATTGCTGGCTATTTAGGAATTAGTCCTCGTGATTTTGAAAGTATTAAAGCTATGTTTTATAGCAGTAGTGAAAATGCCTATAAAATATTAGAGATAGATAAAACAGCAATTGATGTTGAAATTAAAAAGGCTTATCGTAAAATGGCAAAAAAATACCATCCAGATAAAGTAATGCACTTAGGAAAAGAATACCAAAAAGGGGCTAAAGAAAAATTTAGACAAGTACAAGAAGCCTATGAGCAGTTACAGAAAGAGAGAGGGTTTTAATGCTTTTTGTCATTCCGTACTAGATACGGAATCTATTTTTTATTTTAGAGAATCAAAAGGTGTCACTTTTAGACCATAAAATGAATTATTTTTTTTAGTCATAGATTGATAATGAGGAAAAGAATAACTCCAAACATGTTTCATTGGAGTTTGGTTTTTTATTTCGGTTAACTCTTCACGAGTTAGTTTATCTATTGATTTGCCAAATTTTGATAATGCTTTTTCTTTTCTTATTTCAAAATATACAGAATTGATAATAGCATTAATTTCTAAAAAATTATTATAATAGGATTCTAAATCATAAAGACTAAAGATAATATGATTGTTTTTTATTGCTTTTTTAATTAGCTCTGTTAATTCTACCTTTTTAATTATTTTGTTGTTATAGTATGTTTTGTTTTTTCTTAAATAAACATACTTAATTATTGAATCATGATTTTCTATTGATGGAAAAAGATTAAGACGTGGAGGTGGAAGTGGAAGTGGAGTTTCAAAAACACTTCTATAATATTCATCGTTTTCTTGAAAAGGGAGCAGTTTTTTATTTAATGTTTCAAATTAATATTGTTGACAAAGTCAATACTTAAATTGTTGATTAAGGATAATACTAAAAATAGTTTTTCTATTTCAATCATTTTGGCATTTTTATCAATAAAAAATAGAGTTTTAAAAGATGGCATCACTTCATATCTAATAGAACTTCTTTCAAAAGCAAGAAAAGAAGCTAAATCTTTAAAATCCGAAAATTTATCGTTTAATTGTAAGCTATACTCTCCATTATCATGCCTTATACCATAACGTACATGACTAACTACATATCCTTTATTTGTATAATCAAAGGATGAAAGGTTATTTAATTTTAATTTAGGTAGTTCTATTATAATTTTGTTTTCAAAAGTATCTAGAGGAATATCTTTGTAAGATGATTTTGTGTAAACATTATAATTATTTAATATTAATGAGTCTGTGTAAATTTTAGCACTAACAGAAACATTATTGAACTTGAATGTATTATTTATAATTTTTAAAGAATATGAATTTTGATAGTTAAAATCCGGATAATTAAAATGTATGGAGTCATTTCTAATTTCTAATTTTTCGGGGAAATCATTTCCTGAATAATTGGAGACAAACCAAGTCCCTTGATATTTTTGTTTAGAATCATAAGAAAATAATAAAGTAAATATTAAAGAGAAGATTAAAGAGGTTCTCAATTTGATTAACTTTTATTTTAAAACAACAATAAAGATACTAAAGTATAATTTACCTTTAAATAGTTTTTTAGTCTTCCCTAAAAAAATATTTACCCTTAAGTAAATTTGTGTATCTTTGTAACCACAAAACAAATCACGTGGTTACACAATCCGAAGAAAATTATTTAAAAGCCATTTACCATTTAGTGAAGCAGGGAAGCTCTGTTGTAAGTACAAATGCTATTGCTAAGAAGATACATACTAAAGCGTCTTCGGTCACAGATATGCTTAAAAAATTAGCCGATAAAGAGTTGGTAGACTATAAGAAATATCAAGGTGTTTGTTTAACTAAAAAAGGTAAAATTATAGCAGCCAATGTTATTCGTAAACACAGACTTTGGGAAGTGTTTCTTGTAGAAAAACTCAAATTTTCTTGGGACGAGGTTCATGATATTGCAGAACAGTTAGAGCATATTAAATCTGAAAAACTAATAAACGAGATTGATGCCTTTCTAGAGTTTCCCTCTCACGATCCTCATGGAGATCCTATACCAGATAGACATGGTAATATTGTGAAAAACAATTCGGTTAATTTATTGGAAATAAAAATAGGAGATGAAGGCGTTTTAGCGCATGTTAAAGATTCATCAGATATTTTTTTAAAATATTTAAACAAAAATAATTTGGCTTTAGGATATAAAATAAAGGTGATAGATATTGAACCTTTTGATAGTTCAATTAAAATTGAAGTTAAAGCAAAACAGATTGTCATTTCAAAAAATGTAGCGAAGAATTTATTTATAAATATTTAAAATGAACACTTATAATCCGGCATACGCTTTACTATTATTCTTTGCCATATCACTTTTAGGGTACTTGTTATTTCGCCCGCAAAAAGGTTGGTTTTGGGTAATTAAAAATAACTTAAAATCAAACGAAAAAATTGTTATTGAAGATATTTTAAAACAATTGTATCACACAGAGAATTCAGGAAAAGAAATAAATGTAAACAGTTTAACAAGAGCATTAAAATTTAATGATAGAATTATAGTTGAAGTTATTGGAAAAATGACAAACAACGAATTGGTACAATTTGATGGTGATGTTTTAAAACTGACAAACTCAGGAAGGGATTATGCGTTGCGTATTGTTAGAGTACACAGGCTTTGGGAAAAGTATTTGGCAGAAAAAACAGGTTATGATAAAATGGATTGGCATGAAATGGCAGAAACCAAAGAGCATGAGTTAAGCTATGAAGAAACCAATTTATTGGCCACTCAATTGGGTAATCCAAAATACGACCCACATGGCGACCCAATCCCTACAACTTTAGGAGAAATAGCAGATGTTAAAGGAGAGTTCTTATCCGCTCTTGCAGTAAATTCTGTTGGAAAAATTGTTCATATTGAAGATGAACCCGATGTTATTTACAAACAAATTCTTGCTGAAAATATTCATATAGGTTCGCAAATAAGAGTGGTTAAAAACAACAAACAAAGAGTGGTTTTCTATGCAGAAGGAGAGGAATTTAAATTAGCACCAATAGTTGCTGCAAATATAACAGTTAGGATTCTTGAAAAAGATGAAATAATTGAAGAAAATAGGGTAAGATTATCTAGCCTAAAAGAGGGTGAAGTTGCACATATTTTAGGAATCTCAAAAGAAAGTAGAGGAGAAAGCAGGCGACGCTTATTGGATTTAGGTTTTGTAAAAGGCACTAAGATAAGTATTGATCTAAAAAGCCCTATGCGAAACCCGATAGCTTATTTAGTAAAAGGAACCTCTATTGCTTTACGTAAAGACCAAGCATCAAAAATACTTATTAAAAAAGATTAAGATTATGGAAAAGAAAGGAAATAGTGCTTGTGATACTTGTGTACATTTTAACGCAAAAGGATTAAAAAAATTAGGAGTAAATATAGATAATTTTGATTTTGTCGTGGCATTGGCAGGGAATCCAAATACTGGTAAAAGTACCGTTTTTAATGCCTTAACAGGGCTGCGTCAACACACAGGAAATTGGCCAGGGAAAACGGTTACAAGAGCTGAAGGTGCTTTTGAATACAATTCTCAAAAGTTTAAACTAGTAGATTTACCAGGAACTTATTCTTTGCTTTCTACTTCGCAAGATGAAGAAGTAGCACGAAATTTTATTCTTTTTGGAAAACCAGATGTAACTGTTATTGTTGTTGATGCTAGTAGATTAGAACGAAATCTAAACCTAGTATTACAAATTTTAGAAATTACTGATAAAGCAGTGTTATGTCTGAATTTAATGGATGAAGCAAAACGAAATAACATTAAAATAAACGAAAGAACTTTAGCTCGAGATCTAGGAATACCAGTAGTACCAACAAGCGCACGATTTAGCGAAGGGATACCTAATTTAATTCAAACTATAAACGAAGTAGCAACAGGAAAAATAATTTGCAAACCTCATCAAATAAAGAATGTGCCTAAAAATATAGAAGATGCTGTAAAAACATTAAGCATAGCAATTAAAAAAGAGTTTCCAACAATTACAAACAGTAGGTGGATCGCTTTTCGATTGTTGGAAGGAGACACACATATTATCGATGCTTTAAAAAAGAGAACACTAGTTTAAAATATAATAATGAATAATAATTCTATAAAAAGTATAATAGATTTATCTAGCGATTTACGCTGGAAAATTGGTGATGATTTTTACGATGGTCTTGCCGAAGGCATTTATGCAGATGCCTCTAAAATAGCAAGTAGATCTGTGAGTACCGAAAATCAAAACAAACGCTTTGGTATAGATTCTAAAATAGATAAAATTGTAACTAGCAAAACATGGGGTTTCCCAATAATGTTTTTGATTTTAGGAGTGATTCTTTGGCTTACTATTATTGGCGCTAATTATCCATCGGCAATGTTATCTCAATTATTATTGGATACTATTCATCCATTTTTAAAAGGACTGGCAACAAGTATTTCAATGCCATGGTGGTTAGACGGATTTTTAATAGATGGGGTATATTTAGCAGCCGCTTGGGTAATTGCCGTAATGTTACCACCTATGGCAATATTTTTCCCGCTATTTACATTACTTGAAGACTTTGGCTATTTGCCTAGGGTTGCATTTAATTTAGATTATCTATTTAAAAAATCTGGAGCTCATGGCAAGCAAGCCTTAACAATGAGTATGGGTTTTGGTTGTAATGCAGCTGGTGTTGTGGCTACACGAATTATTGACAGCCCAAGAGAGCGTTTAATTGCTATTATTACAAATAATTTTTCATTATGTAATGGTCGTTGGCCTACTCAAATACTTATTGCTACTATTTTTATTGGCGCAGTAGTTCCCTCTTCTTTTTCAGGACTTGCATCTTTATCTGCAGTTATTGGTATTGCAGTTTTAGGGCTATTTTTTATGTTTTTCACGTCTTGGGCTTTATCAAAAACCGTGTTAAAAGGGGAAGTGTCAACGTTTAATTTAGAGTTACCACCATATCGTCCACCACGTTTTTGGAAAACAATTTACACCTCATTAATAGACAGAACCATGATAGTTTTATGGCGTGCCATACTTTTTGCAGCTCCTGCTGGAGCCGTGATTTGGTTGATTTCTAATATTTATATTGGGAATGAAAGTATTGCATCATGGACTATAAATTCTTTAGATAGTTTTGGGTTTTTATTAGGACTTAACGGAATTATTCTATTGGCATATATAGTTGCTATACCTGCTAATGAAATAGTAATTCCCACAATTTTAATGCTAACCGTTTTAACTAACGGCATTGTTGGAGGTCAAGGGGCTGGTGTTATGTTTGAATTGGACTCAGCAAATGCAATGGGAGATATTTTAAGAGCTGGAGGCTGGACTTTATTAACAGCAATTAATTTAATGCTATTTAGCTTGTTACATAACCCATGTAGTACAACTATTTATACTATTTATAAAGAAACTAAAAGTGTGAAATGGACAACAGTCGCTTCTATATTACCAGTTATTATGGGATTTGTAATTACATTTTTAGTAGCACAAGTTTGGCGGTTATTTTAAAAATTCAATATATGATTAGAGTAATAATCTTATTTGTAGTATTTATGTTGAATTTTTCTATTGAAGCACAAACGGAAGTTTTCAAATTGAAACAGGCATTTTGATAGGTTCTTCAAAAAGCAATGGTGTTTCTGAACGGCAATTATTAGCACCATCAGCACTCTTGCGATATGGTTTAACAAAAGGGATTGAAATAAGATTTGTTAACCAAGTTGAAAGTTTAAAAAATAAAACTACTTCAGAGAAGGTAAATGGTACAAGTGATTTAGAGATTGGAGCAAAAGTTCAAATTTTACAAAAAGAAAAAGAGTGATAATAAGGATTTCGGAATTTTTTAATGACAACCGCAATCGTCTTTACCGCAAGAATCATTATTGTTTTTCTTAGGTTTCCACACAAATTTTCTAACTAAAAACCAAACAGCAAACCCAACTGTAATGATAACTAATATAGTTTGAAGAGTATTGTTCATTATTTTTAGTCGTTTTATTTATCTAAACATTTATTTTTACTTCAATAACTGAAATGAAATTAAAGCTACAATATAAGCAATACTTGACATACCAAATAATTGAACTAATGGCCATTTCCAAGTGTTGGTTTCTCGTTTTACAATAGCCAATGTACTCATACATTGCATGGCAAAGGCATAAAAAAGTAATAGTGAAATTCCAGAAGCAAAGGTAAACACTTTACTACCATCTGGATATACTTCGGCAGCCATTTTATTTTTAATAGTGTTCTCACCACTTTTAGCGTCAGCACTACCAACACTGTAAATAGTGGCAAGAGTACCAATAAATATTTCTCTTGCAGCAAACGAAGTAACTAAAGCGATACCTATTTTCCAATCGTAACCCAAAGGTTTAATTGCAGGTTCGATGGTTTTTCCAATAACACCAATAAATGAATGTTCTAATTTATAAGCTGCTATTTTATCTTCTAATTCAATGGTATTTAAGGTTGGGTTTTCACCACGCACAATAGTTTCAGCGTTAGTAAAGGATTCTCCAGGACCATACGATGCCAAAACCCATAGAATAACAGAGATAGCCAATATTATTCTACCTGCTTCAAAAATAAATGTCCTTGTTTTTTCCACAACAGTAATCACCACATTTTTGAGAAGAGGAATTTTGTAACTTGGCATTTCAATAACAAAAAAGGATTTGCTTTTGGTTTTTAAAATTCTATTTAAAATATATGCTGAAAATACAGCCATTCCAAATCCAATAAGATAGAGTAGCATTAAAGTAAGTGCTTGGTAGCTTAACCCAAAAAAACGACCTTTAGGAATGACTAATGCGATAATAATTAAATATACAGGAAGTCTCGCAGAGCAAGTTATAAAAGGCGTTACTAAAATTGTGATTAAACGTTCTTTCCAATTTTCTATATTACGAGTTGCCATAATTGCAGGAATTGCACAAGCAGTACCAGATATGAGAGGCACAACACTTTTACCGCTCAAGCCAAAACGACGCATAATTCTGTCCATTAAGAATACCACACGACTCATATAACCACTTTCCTCCAACACAGAAATGAATAGGAATAAGAATGCTATCTGAGGTATAAAAATAACAATACCACCAATTCCCGCTACAATACCTTCAGCTAGTAAGTTCGTAAATATACCTGGAGGAAACGTGTTTTTAATCCAATCGGAAAGAGAGGCAAAAGAGCTATCAATAAAATCCATCGGTACACTTGCCCAATCGTAAATGGCTTGAAAAATAGTAAGTAAAATGATAAAGAAAATAACATAACCCCAAACTTTGTGGGTGAGAATTCTATCAAATTTTGCTCTAAATCCTGTGGCTTTAGACGCATCTATGGTTTGTCCTTCTTTAAGAACGTCATTAATAAATTGATAGCGTTTTATGGTTTCTTTTTGCTGTAATCGTTTTAACTCGGAATGTGATTTTGTTTTAAATTGTGAAAGATCTATTTCCTGTCGTTCTACGTTTCCAAAATTAACATCTTGAGTAATTACTAACCAAAGTTTAAAAAGATCTTGATTAGGAAATGCGTTCTTTAAGTTTTTAAAATACTCAGCATCAATAGTTGAGGTGTCCAAACACGGCTTTAAAGACAATTCCTTATAATCCATTATAAGGTCTTTTAAATGCTGAATGCCTTCATTTTTACGCGTACTCACTAATGCGATAGACGTATTTAAGCGTTGTTCTAAAAGCGGAATATTAAGAGAGATGCCTTTTCGGTTCATTCTATCTGCCATATTAATGACAAGAATAGTTGGGATTTTTAAATCTTTTATTTGTGTGAAAAGCAGCAGATTTCGTTTTAAATTTTCAACATCACTTATAAGCACTGCAACATCAGGAAAATCTTTATCGTTTTTGTTTAAAAGCAATTCAATAACAACATTTTCATCTACAGAGGATGCGTTTAAGCTATAGGTTCCGGGAAGGTCTATAATATGGGCTTTAACACCACGCGGAAGTTTGCAAAGGCCTTCTTTTTTTTCGACAGTAATACCTGGATAATTCCCTACTTTTTGATTTAAACCTGTAAGAGCATTAAATACAGAAGTTTTTCCGGTATTCGGATTTCCGATAAGGGCAACATTAATTTGTTTACTCATTTAATTCCTTTTCAATTACAATTAATGCTGCAGTTTCTTTTCTTATAGCGAGATGGCTCCCATTAATGTCAAGATACATGGGATCTGAAAAAGGGGCTACTTGTATTAATTCTACAGTATTTCCAGGAAGACAGCCCATTTCGAGCAGTTTTAGAGGGATGTCATTTGAAGAGATATCAGTAATTATTCCGCGTTCTCCTTTTTTTAAATCAGCAATAGTGAAACTCATCCTTATTTAGATTCATTTTAAAGAAGCAAAAGTAATGAAAAGATTTAGTCTTTATAGGATGCTTCTAAAATTTTTATATCTTCCATCAAACGATCTATCTCTTCTGGGTCTGTACCATCGTAAAATCCACGTATTTGCCGAGATTTGTCAATAAGTATAAAGTTTTCAGTATGTATCATATCAAAAGGGCCTCCGTCTCCATTATCTTTTACGGCAAGATATGATTTTCTGGCAAGCTCATAAATTTGTTTTTTATCTCCAGTTACCAAATTCCATTTAGAAGCGTTTACCCCTTTTTCGTCAGCGTAACGTTTTAATTGGGCTACGGTATCAATTTCGGGAGTTACGGTGTGCGATAGGAGCATGATGTCATTGTCAGAAATTGTTCTTTTTTGAACCTCATACATGTTCTTTGTCATAATAGGACAAATGGTTTGACAGGTTGTAAAAAAGAAATCTGCCACATAAATTTTGTCCTTATAGTTGTCTTGAGTTATTGTTTTTCCGTTTTGGTTTGTTAAACTAAAATTAGCTATAGTATGATATTTTTTCTTGTATTGAATAGTAGTATCTACCATCTCCGAATTAACTTGAGAAGGTTGGTAAATTGGAAGTACTCTTTTAGGTTTTAGTAGAGAATAAATAATTGAAACAATGATAATAGAAAGGATAGAAAAAGTAATCCAAAAGAATTTATATTTGCTAAAAAACGTTAACATTAAGCCGATATTTATTTTAAAACACAAAAATACGACACTATTTAGAAACCAAATCTTTAAATATTAAAAAAGGATGTTAAAAAAAGAGCTGTGTTACGATTATCTTTTTTATACTAACTCTAAATACTTACTTTTGTGCCTTTATAAATTTTGACTAAAGATACATGGAGTTTGTTATTAAAATATCTCAATTTTTATTGAGCCTTTCCTTACTTATTGTTTTACATGAACTGGGACATTTTATTCCAGCCAAATTATTTAAAACAAGAGTAGAAAAATTTTACCTTTTTTTTGATATAAAATATTCGCTCTTTAAGAAGAAGATAGGAGAAACTGTTTATGGTATAGGTTGGTTGCCACTTGGTGGTTATGTTAAGATTGCCGGAATGATTGATGAGAGTATGGACAAGGAACAAATGGCAAAACCACCACAACCTTGGGAGTTTCGTTCTAAACCTACTTGGCAACGCTTAATTATTATGTTAGGTGGAGTTACGGTTAATTTTATTTTGGCAGCAATTATATACATTTTTATGGCTTTTGGTTATGGAGATACAGATATTTCTGCAAGTAGTATTAAAGATGGGTATTTGGTAAA
>JAADHG010000091.1:13495-19415 GCA_013151975.1 Chlorobiota bacterium
TTAGGCTTGCAAACAGGAGACAATGTACTAGCCATAAACGACCATGAGATCGTAAATTATTCTGATTTAAGAAAGTATTTTCTAGAAGCTCAAGTAATTACCATAGAGCGCAATGGAGAAGAACAAAAAATAGATTTACCTGAAGATTTTTTAGGAAGATTAAGCACGAGTAAAAGTCGTGGGTTTTTAGAATTGAGATTTCCTTTTGTTATTGGTAAGGTTGCAGATTCTTCACTTAATAAAGGAGCTGGTTTAAAGAAAGGAGATATTGTACTTTCAATTAATAATCAAGAGCTAAAATATTTCGATCAATTAGCAGCACGGTTACAAAACTTAAAAAATCAATCTATTGAAGTAGAAATTCTAAGAGGAGATAATAAAATCACTAAAACTTTACAAGTAGATGATAATGGCAAACTAGGTGTTTATGCTGGAGGTAGTTATAGTGATATTGAAAAATTAGGATATTATGATATAGTTGAAAAACAATATTCATTAGGAGAAAGTTTCGGTGTTGGTTTAACAAGATTCAAAAATCAAATAGGATCTTATTGGATGCAACTAAAACTAATATTTACACCAAGCACAGGAGCTTACAAAGGAGTTGGAGGGTTTAAAGCCATTTTTGATATTTTCCCTGACACATGGAGTTGGCAAGCTTTTTGGGGCATTACCGCGTTTTTATCGATAATGCTAGGCGTACTTAATTTATTACCCATTCCAGCTCTTGATGGTGGGCACGTTGTGTTTTTACTTTATGAAATGGTATCTGGTAAAAAGCCAAGTGATAAATTTATGGAGTATGCACAAATGGTAGGTTTCTTTCTTTTAATTGCATTAGTGCTTTTAGCAAATGGGAACGATATTTTTAAAGCGATTTTCAATTAATTTTTTTTAATAAAATAGTTGTAGTCATTTAAAAATAATTTATATTTGCGCTCGCTAAAGCGAAAAAACAGTCCTCCTTAGCTCAGTTGGTTAGAGCATCTGACTGTTAATCAGAGGGTCCTAAGTTCGAGTCTTAGAGGAGGAGCCAAAGTGGACAAGCCATCAGAAATGATGGCTTTTTTTGTGCCAAATTTCTTCAAACCCTTGTTAACCCTAGTGAGAAGCTCTATCACAATATTCTGTTTTTTGGTTCGACATTCGTTTTTAGAAATTATCAGTTTTTCGGGGAATAATAAACCAAGTATTTTGACTTTTTGGTCAAAGTCTCCGTTCTCAAAGAGCTGAGGGATAATTTTTATCATTTCAACTGCTGTTTCAATAGTTTTCACAGATAACGCTTTAGCTTCTTTAACCTCTTCTAATTCGGCTCTTAACGACATTAAATTTGTGTTATATCTATTTAACATTCGATTGAATGGTTCTTCTTTTATTTTGTCAGAAGCATATTTGTCTTCGGTATTTTCAATGAGACTTATTGTTTCTTGTATTTTTTGGTTTAACGATTTTATGTGTTCTCCTTTATCTCCACGTTTAGCTTTTTGAACATCGGTTATTATTTCTAAATATAAATTGAACACATTATCACTTACTTTAATTTTATTAAGAATCTTAGCTTTAAAAACGTTGTGAATGGAGATAGCAGATACACGTGTTTTACAGTTGCTTCTGCAATGGTAATATCCATATTTACCACCGTTTCCTGTTGATACGCTACCAGTAAGTGTATTGCCACAATTATCACATTCTAAGAATCCTCTAAGTGGTAGTGCTTCATTTTTTTTAGATGGAAGTTTTGCATGTCTATTTTTTCCTTCTAATACATCTTGAACTTTATTGAATGTAGTTATATCAATTATAGCATCGTGCAATCCATCAATCCAATAAGAATCTTCCTTTCGATATTCAGGTACTTTTACCATACCAATATAGACTCTATTTCTAAGCATTTTATAAAATGTTGCTTTACTTTTTTTATAACCTTTATCTCTAAACTGTTTTCTTAACCCCTCTAATGATTCTACTCCTAAAGAAACTTTGTTAAATATTGAAGGTAACAATTCAGAATCTTCATCTGGAGCTAAGGAGGCATATTTGCCGTAACGGACTCGTGAAAAACCATAAGGTGGAGTGCCTAGAAAGGCTCCATATTTTATAGCTCTATACATACCATCTTTAGTTCTTGATGATATATTATCATTTTCAATTTCGGGCATAATTAAATACATTGAAAGCATTACCTTTTGGTTTGGATTTGATAAATCTAATGGTTGTTCAACTGCATTAACAATTATTCCCCAATCACGAAATTTTCTCAATACTCTCATGGCTTCTTCCATATTTCGAGAAAACCTATCCCATTTTGTAAAAAGTATTCTTTTAATACCTTTTTTGTTTGCTTTTACATATATCTCTAGTTTTTTCCACTCTGGGCGGTTGAAATTTTTTGCCGAATGGTCCTCTAGGTATTCCTTCGCTATACCGTAGTTTTTTATTTTGCAATAGGCCTTAAGAACATCTCTTTGGTGGTCTCTACCATAGCCATAATCTGCTTGGTCATCTGTACTGACTCTACTATATATTATTGTATCTAATTCCATATATTTTAATTTTTATTATTTTATTAATTATTTGATTGCTCAAGCTGTATTTTAGCCATTGCGTATAAAAGTTCTCTTAAAACTTCAATTTCGTTATCTGTATATTTTATTCCATTTTTATTTAAAATGATTTTGCATTTCGTTATACTTAACATTATTGCCAACCACTCTGTTCCTCTTTTTTTTACTAGGAGCGGTGAGGTATATTATTTTTTAATGTCTATCGACAGGGACTATAATCACTATAGTATATTTCCGTTTTGAGTATAGGACGGAATACCTTAAGTCAAAAGCCAATACACTTGTTAGTAGTGACTATTTGCCAGGTTTAAAAATTCAAAACAGGGTTTTAAATGTAGAGTGACTATTAGCAAATTTGCTAATGTGTCATAATATGAATGCCCTAAATCTTCGTTTTGTTAATTGGGCAGAAGTATGTTATTCAAAGATATCAATCAAAATTTGTGAGATAAATTTCTTATTACTGCAAATATACTACAGAATCGAAAAAAATACAAGTTTTCAATATTTCGATAAAAAAATCAGAAAATATTACGGAATGTCGTACATAGAAAACATCTAAAATAAGTAACTTCATAGCTTCAATTAATAAACATAAATAACAATTAATGTTCGAACAAACTTTTAAAAACATAGACGACCTTTTATATAAAGATGCTGGTGCAGATAGCGAGCTAGATTACATCGGCCAAACCTCTTGGGTAATGTTCCTAAAGTATCTAGACGAACTAGAGCAAGACAAAGCTGATGAAGCAGAGCTGAAAGGTCAAGACTACCAATATATACTAGGCCCAGAATATCGATGGCCAGTTTGGGCGATGCCGAAAGGACCAGATAATAAGCTGGACCACCACACCGCTATGACAGGTCCAGACCTCATCCAATTTGTTGACCAGAAGCTGTTTCCATATTTAGCTGGATTTAAAGTAAGTGCCGATAGTCCACAAACCATAGAATATAAGATTGGTGAAATCTTTTCAGAACTAAAAAACAAGATACAGAGTGGCTATATTTTAAGAGATATTTTGGAGTATGCTGATGAGCTACCATTTAGGTCTTCAACCGATAAGCATGAGTTGAGTGAGCTGTATGAAACCAAGATTAAAAACATGGGTAATGCTGGCCGAAATGGTGGCCAATACTATACGCCAAGGCCTTTGATTCGTGCAATGATTAAAGTGGTGGGCCCAAAGATTGGTGAAAAGGTTTACGATGGTGCTGCTGGCTCCTGTGGCTTCCTGTGTGAGGCTTACGAGTACATGTACAACCGCATGGATAAAACCACAGATAATCTACAAACATTACAGGAAAAAACCTTTTACGGTAAGGAGAAAAAGAACTTGGCGTATGTGATAGGTATTATGAATATGATTCTACACGGAATTGAGGCACCAAACATTATCCATACCAATACCTTGGGTGAAAATATACGAGACATCCAAGAGAAAAATCGTTACCATGTGATTCTGGCTAATCCACCCTTTGGTGGCAAAGAGCGTAAAGAAGTGCAACAGAATTTCGATATTAAAACAGGCGAGACTGCCTTTTTGTTTTTACAGCATTTTATTAAAAGTTTAAAAACGGGTGGAAGAGCTGCTATTGTTATAAAAAACACCTTTTTAAGTAACACCGATAACGCTTCTGTTAGTTTACGTAAACACCTATTAGAAAGCTGTAATCTACATACCGTATTGGATATGCCAGCTGGTACATTTTTGGGTGCTGGTGTAAAAACAGTGGTATTGTTCTTTCAAAAGGGAGAACCGACCAAGTCCATTTGGTTTTACCAAATGGATCCTGGGCGGAATATGGGTAAAACCAACCCACTAAATGATAAAGACTTGGCAGAGTTTGTCTCCCTTCAAAAAACAATACCAGAAACAGAACAATCTTGGAGCCTTAAAGTGGCCGATGTTGATGAGGCTATGTATGATTTAAGCGTAAAAAACCCAAACACGCCAGAAGAAGCACCATTACGAAGCCCAGAAGACATATTAATTGAAATGGAAACGTTGGATGCTGAAACCAATTCTATTTTGAAATCGATTAAAGAGTTGATATGAAAGAGGGTTGGGAGAATAAAACACTGAGAGAGGTTTGTAAAATTAGGCCACCTAAAAAGGAAGCCAAAGATAGATTATCTGAAAATGAACTTGTTTCCTTTGTCCCAATGAAGGTATTGGGCATTGAACAGAAGTATTTTAGGGCTTCTGAAAATAAAAAACTATCAAGTGTTTCAAGTAGCTATACATATTTTCGAGATGGTGATGTTTTACTTGCTAAAATTACACCTTGTTTTGAAAATGGGAAGTTAGGAATTGCGAAAGAATTAACTAATGGGATTGGGTTTGGGTCAAGTGAATACATTGTTTACAGAACTAAGGAAATATTGAATAATGAATTTTTATATTATTTTTTAAATCAAGAAGAATTTCGAGAAAGAGGAGAGAGGCAAATGACTGGAGCTGTCGGACATAAAAGAATACCTAAAGATTTTTATGAAGACACATTAATCCCAACTCCGCCACTTTCAGAACAACAGCAAATCGTAGCCATTTTAGACCAAGCCTTTAAAGCCATAGACCAAGCCAAAGCCAATATTGAGAAGAATATTAACAATGCGAAGGAGTTGTTTCAATCTAAACTTGATGCTGTTTTTTTACAAAAAGGAATCGACTGGGAAGAAAAGAAACTAGGAGAAATTGCCTCAGTTGAATATGGTTATACTGATAAATCTACCACAGAAGGAGATTTTAGATATGTGAGAATTACAGATATTGATAATAATGGTAAGCTAGTTACTTTGGATAAAAAGTATATCAAATATTCTAAAGAAGCCGAAAAGTTTATCCTAAGAGATGAAGATTTACTTATGGCAAGAACAGGGGCGACTTTTGCAAAACTTCTTATATATAATGATTTTGAACCTTCAGTTTTTGCATCCTATCTCATAAGAATTAATTTTCAAGAAAAAATTGAAAACGAATTATACTGGTACTTTTCAAAATCCCGTTATTACTGGCAACAAGCAAATAATTTATCATCTGGTGCAGCACAACCACATTTCAATGGAAAAGCACTTAAACAGGTGATTTTTTCTTATCCAAAATCTATTGTAGAACAACAACATTTAATAAATACTTTTGAAGGATTTTTAAACGAAACACAAGAAATAGAGGTTTTATATAATAAAAAACTTTCAAATCTAAATGAACTCAAAAAAGCCATTCTTCAAAAAGCTTTTGCTGGAGAGTTAACTAATAAAAGTGTTGCTGTATGAAACATGAAATAAATTATAATTATAAAGTTCTTCTTAATGACGGTAAATCATTTGGAGCTTTAGACGGGATTTT
>JAADHG010000317.1 GCA_013151975.1 Chlorobiota bacterium
GGTGAGTTATTTAACGAATTAGAAAGTCTTGTACGGCAACACTCTATAAATGCTTCTTATGTACCCGTTGAAAAACTAAATAGACTTTCAAATAAAAATCATCAAGGAGTCGTCGCACAAATTTCTCCTATTGAGTTCTATGAACTTGATGACTTAGTAATGCATGTTATTGAATCTGGAAAAACTCCTTTATTCTTACTTTTAGATCAAATAAGTGATGTTCGGAATTTTGGAGCTATTATTAGAACAGCCGAATGCACAGGAGTTGATGGTATTATCATTCAAAAAAAAGGTGGTGCTCCAATAAATGGAGATACTGTAAAAACTAGTGCTGGTGCTGTCTTTAAAGTGCCTATTTGCAAAGTAGATCATATTAAAGACGCCATGTTTCATTTACAAGCCTCTGGGATAAAAGTAATTGCAGCAACAGAGAAAACCGATAATACTATTTATGATGTGTCATTTTCTGAACCTTGTGCCATAATAATGGGGTCTGAAGGCAAAGGTATTTCACCTTCTATTATAAAACTAGCTGATGATAGAGCAAAACTACCAATGCTTGGCAATATTGGATCTCTTAACGTTTCTGTAGCTTGCGGAGCTTTTTTATATGAAGTTGTTAGACAGCGTCTTTAATCATTTTTTTTATTTTTAAAATGATACCTGATTGTTATAGATTTCCGTTTAGGTTGCTCCTCTTCTAATTCTAAAGAGTTATCTATGTTTTCAATAAAATTTCCATCAGCATCAAAATGCTTTAGAAAAGGATCATCATCTTCATTGTAATCTTCATGTTCCCACGCATATTTTTTTGGCTTAGCGATGGAACTTCTAAAAATTATAGCAAAAAACAGTCCTACTAAAAGGCCAGACAAATGCCCTTCCCAAGAAATCTCAGATTTTACAGGAAAGACATACCAAATCATGCTTCCATAAAGAAAAACAATTAAAAGTGACAATGCAATTAATCTAAAATGCTTTGCAAAAATGCCTTTAAACAAAGTAAAACTCATTAAAACATAAATCAAACCACTAGCACCAATGTGGTATGCAGGTCTACCAATACCCCAAGTTAAGAGTCCCGAAAGAAGAATACCATAAAAAATAACCTTCCAAGCTATGGCTCTATAGAAATAAAATAAAGCCACTGAAAGCACAAATAACGGAATAGTATTGTGGTATAAATGCTCAATATCACCATGAATAAATGGACTAAAAATAACACCTCTTAAACCCATTAAAGTTCTAGGATATATCCCTATAAATGTAAAATCAAATCCAAAACGTACTTCAAACCAAAAGACAATCCAAATAATAAGAATAAACAAAATTGGATATCCTATTACTCCTGTCGAAAATTTAAATTGGTCTTGATTATTCATTTACCTAAAATTATATAAAAGATTGCAAATAACTAACCATTAATAGACTTTATGATAAATTGTCATAACCTATGGTATTTATTCTATGTATTGTTACCTTGTTTACTAATAAAACACATATTACAGTTTTGTAAAGAGGAATCTTAGATTTCAAAAGAATTTACCTTAATTTTACGTTATGAATGAACCTTTAGCCGAGCGTTTACGTCCTAAAATTCTAGATGAATTTATGAGTCAATCACATTTGATTGGTCCTAAAGGCGCTTTAACACAACATATTAAACAAGGTATTATTCCTTCGTTGATTTTTTGGGGCCCTCCAGGAACAGGAAAAACCACTTTGGCGCATATAATTGCAACTACTTCTAAACGTCCTTTTTATGCGCTAAGTGCTATTAACTCTGGCGTAAAAGACATTCGTGATGTTATTGAAAAAGCAAAACAAAGTGGTGGATTGTTTACTACCAAAAACCCTATTTTATTTATAGATGAAATTCATAGGTTTAGTAAATCTCAACAAGATTCATTATTACAAGCAGTTGAAAAAGGTTGGATAACTCTTATTGGAGCTACAACTGAGAATCCAAGTTTTGAAGTTATTCCTGCACTGTTATCGCGTTGTCAAGTCTATACTTTAAATGCATTTGATAAAACTGATTTAGAAGTGCTTTTAAAACGTGCCATTGAAAAAGATGACATAATCTCTAAAAAGAACATAAAACTCGACGAAACGGAAGCCCTTTTACGACTATCAGGTGGTGATGCCAGAAAATTATTAAACATTTTTGAGTTGATTGTTAACTCTTACGATGCTAAAAAAATAATAATTACAAACGATGCTGTATTAAAAAGAGTTCAAAACAATACTGTGAGATATGACAAAACTGGAGAACAGCATTACGATATTATTTCGGCATTTATAAAATCTATTAGAGGGAGCGACCCTAATGCTGCGGTGTATTGGCTTGCCAGAATGATTGAAGGCGGTGAAGATGTAAAATTTATTGCCCGCCGATTGTTAATTCTAGCCAGTGAAGATATTGGCAATGCAAATCCAACGGCATTAGTTATTGCTAATAGTACATTTCAATCGGTTGCGACAATTGGTTATCCAGAATCGAGAATTATTTTAAGCCAGTGTGCAACCTATTTAGCATGTTCTCCTAAAAGTAATGCGTCCTATCAAGCCATTAAAAATGCGCAACAACTGGTTAAAGATACTGGAGATTTAAGTGTGCCACTATCTATTAGAAACGCACCAACAAAACTGATGAAAGAACTGGGCTATGGCGAGAATTATAAATATGCACACAACCATGAAAATAATTTTGCGATTCATGAGTTCTTACCTGACGCAATTAAAAATACAAAACTCTATGATCCTGGAAATAACCCTCGCGAAAATGGATTACGAGAATTTTTAAAACAACGCTGGAAGGATAAGTATGATTATTAAAATTTAATTTCTAGTGTCTTAGTTGTTGTAGAATTATCTTTATTTTCTGAAATAAACCAAAACCCATCCTCTTTATAAACTATGGCATCTCTCCCTCTTACAATGAAAATATTTTGTAAAGGAGTCACCAACAAAATCATAACAATCTTTGGAGTAGAATCAACAACTTGAAAACCATTATCAATCTCTTGAGTATATAACACATTTGACGATTTAATAGGCTGACTTTCTTGAGTTTTTACTTCTGAAATCTCATCTGTCTTAGGCTTTTCTTTCTTAATGCTAGTAACAACAATGGCTGTAGAAGATTTTTCATTCTTTAAAGTTTTAATTTCCTCTTTTAGTTTTTCAATTTCTTGAGTTGAGAATTTATTTGTTTTTTTACTTTTAGCAATAACATTCTTATTTGGTTGATAGTTATAGCTTAGTGCTTCAAACGATTTAAAAGCTGACCTTAACGCTAAAGCATATGCTTTCTTAAACTCTTTTTCTCTGGTTTCACCTATATCAGAAGTAAAAACAATTTCATTATTACAATTTCTTAATTCAATCTTCAACTTTGTTTTAAACATCCCACCACTTTCTAACACGTTAGATTTAAGAGCTAAGCAATAATTACTTGCTAAATCAACAGGATATGCATCTTCTTCCATTAACACAGTAAAACCATACTTTTTGAATAAAAATTTGGTTAAAGAATTTAGTTGATATTGATTATTCGATTTTAAAAAATCGAACTTATTTGGAACAATCACATACTTATAATCGTTTATACTAGACTGTGCTTTTGCAAAAAAAACAAGTCCTAAAACTAAAATTAAGGTAACAACAGTTTTTTTCATTTGTTTCTATTAATTGAGAATTGTAAATATACATTTTGTTTCTACAAATATTGTTTTAACTCAAGCAGATTATCTACTTGTTTAACATTGGTGTCTAAGTCCTCATTATGATAATTAAAACAAATAGCATCTAAACCTATATTTAAAGCCCCTTGTACATCGGCCTCTAAATTATCTCCTATCATGATGCTATTCTCTATCTTTGCTTTGGCAACACTTAACGCATAGTTAAATATTTTAGGGTTTGGTTTTTTTACACCAACCATTTCAGAATTAGTTATCGTACTAAAAAAACGATTAATATTTGAGTTGTTTAATTTACCTTGTTGTACTTCTTTAAAACCATTGGTAATAATATGAAGTTGGTATTTGGAATATAAATACTCTAGTATTTCAATAGTTCCATCAAATAAATTATTAAATGTACATAAGTATGTTATATAATCGTCAGAGAGTTTATAAATCATACTCCGCTTCACTTCAATTTGTAATATATTAAAAGCATCGTTTAGGCGTCCATAACGCAATTTGTCTTTGCCAATTTTCTCCTCTCGGTATAGCTTCCAATATTGAAAGTTAATAGGTACATACACCTCCAAAAATTCATCAATATTAATCTCTAAATTATTAATATTAAATATTTTTTCGAATGTCAATGCTGAGTTTTTATCAAAATCCCAAAGTGTATGGTCTAAATCGAAAAAAACGTGAGAAATATTATCAATCTTCATTTGTTGAATCTAAAATTAAGGTAAATAACTCTTTAAAGCCTTTCCAACGCTTTTCATCACTAAATGTATAGTTATGAAAAACTGGTGTAAAAGTACCTTTTACTTGTTTTACTTCTTTTATGATTTTAAGGAGTGTTTCCTTTTTATCTAATAACGACTTTTGCTTAAGTAGCACAAAATCCATGACATGAAATGTATTTATGAGTAATGGGGTTTGTATTTCATAATCTATATCATAAAACAAAAAAGGAGTACATGTTCCTGCTCTAAATCCAATGGCATTAATATAACCCATTGTATAATCTTCTTTAATCTCCAACTCGATTAAATTGCGATACATGTTTGGTAAATTTAATTTTGAAAATGAATTTCTAGAAGCTTCTAAGGAGGTATTAATTATACCTTCCATATTTATTTTTTCTTCTTTTAAAATACTAAAGTCTTCTAAAGCAAAATAAGATGCTTTTAAACCTACTCTACAATAATCTGCTACCGATTTAATTAAAGACACGAACTTTTTCTTATTGACATTTATATTTTTATCATACGTGGTAAAATCGCCAATTAAAAAGAAAATTGTAAACTTACTCTTTGTATGCTTTTGCATATTTGTAAGCCACTTAAACGTGTCGTAAGGATCTCTCTTAAAACGCAATAACACAAGATAACGTTGGTATAACTGCTTTATTTTAAATCTGAATATATCACTTAAGGTTCCTCCTATAGTTCGCATTAACCCTTTTTGTTTAAAATAATATGCTGTGGGTACATCAATTACAGGTTTTACATTATATATTCTGGTATTGAATTTAAAATCTGGAAATTGCTGTTGTAATGCTGCTTTAAATTTTTGAGCCCAAATATCGACTACTGGTTGGTGTAAAAAATCATGCTTAAAGGCTAAACTATCGTTAGGAGTAAAACGTCCATACTCGTCCTTAACATGAGGTAAATACTCCTCATATCGGCTCAATAAATAAAAAGATGCTGCAAAAATATCAAACGGAATCGCACTCTTTTCCCCATTATGAAAAAAGCATTTGGTATGTCCCCAATCTTGTACTAGTATGTCAACATCCGACAACCCTTGATCAAACAAAATATCATGACTTTTTACATGGAATTCGTTTCCTAATACTTGCCTTGAATAAGACATTTTTAAACTATCGTGTGCTATAAATTCTTCGACAGTAGTCGTAAAGGAAACCGGAACATCTAAAATTCGTTTACAAATATGTTTGAAAATGTAATTTAATCGAGGTGTTATTTTATGCGTATAAACTAGAAGCATTTACTATATAAGTTCCAATATTAAAATTCCAAATATCAAAAATACATAACTTCATCATTTATATAGCATTGAACTTTGGATTTTATAAATCAAGATTTTGCCTAAAGTAGGGATTCATCTGCAAAGCTAAAGTATGCTTTTTCTGTGATGATTAAATGGTCTAATACTTTTATATCTAAACTTTCTCCTGCCATTTTTAATTTTTGAGTTAAGTTCTTATCAGCCTCACTTGGTTTTAACGTTCCTGAAGGGTGATTATGTACCAAAATAATTCCTGTAGCACCAACTTCTAAAGCCTTTTTTAATACTAACCTTACATCAACTAATGTTCCTGTAATTCCGCCTTTACTAAGCTGTTCCTTTTGAATAACCTTATTGGAGTTGTTTAAATAAATAATCCAAAATTCTTCATGAGGCAATTCACCCAAAACGGGTTGCATCAATTCAAAAACTGATTTGCTCGAGGTTATTTTTTGTTGGTGCAATGCTTCTTCTCCCCTTCTACGTCGTCCCAACTCCATAGCAGCAGCAATAGTAATGGCTTTAGCTTCACCAATACCCTTAAATGCCATAAGTTGTTTTATGGAGAGTTTTCCCAATGCATTTAAATTATTATCAGCACTTGCCAAAATGCGCTTACATAAGGCAACAGCACTTTCATCTTTGCTTCCAGAACCGATTAAAATAGCCACAAGTTCGGCATCACTTAAAGTAGCTTTTCCTTTATCTCGCAATTTTTCACGTGGTTGGTCATCTTGTGACCAGTTTTTTATAGAAAATGAAGCGGGTTTTTCTTGCATTTCATAAATATAATTATTGTAAATTTCAGAAGCAAAAAAACTACATATGAAATCATTATTTGAACCTGAAACACATCAAGACATTTTAAACAGAATTGAAAAACTAAACGAAAATTCTCAACCAAAATGGGGGAAAATGAATGTTGCACAAATGCTTAAACATTGTCAAATTCCTCTAGAAGTAGCTCTTGGGAAACGAGAAATGAAAGGTAAACCGAGTTTTTTTACAAAAATGATATTTAAACTTTTTAAACCCATGATGTATAATGACAAACCCTACAAACATAATCTTGGCACAGCAAAAGAATTTGTAATTACCGAACCTCAAGTTTTTGAAACAGAAAAAAATAATACTGTAAATCTTTTAAGCGAGTTTGCATCTAAAAAAGACAAAACCGATTGGTCAGAGCACCCTATATTTGGTCATTTTACAACTGAACAACGCGGACAAATGCAATACAAGCATTTAGACCATCATTTAACACAATTTGGTATATAACTTCTATTTTCGTAAGTATTGTCACATTTAGCGCAGTCGAAATGCAGTCGAGAACAAAATAAACATTAACTAAAATGAAAAGATTCCTGCCTTCGCAGGAATGACAAAAAGTTTGAAATATCCTCCACCACAACACCAAGACCATGATAAACTTCATATGCTAGAAGTGGTTAAAACCTACCCCTTAGCAACGTTAATTTCGGTAAAAGATAACACACCTTTAATTACGCATTTACCATTGGTATATCGCGAAGACGGTAAGCTTATTGGTCACATAGATAAATTCAATCCCCAAGTTGAATTACTTAAAGATAATAACGAAGTCACCATTATATTTTCTGGCCCTCAATGTTATATTTCGCCCAGTGTTTACACTACTACCCAATTGCCAACTTGGAACTATATTAAAGTGCATCTTAAAGGCACCGTAAAAGCCATTGAAAGTAAAGACGCTTTAAAAGCATCTCTTATTAAAATGACCGAATTTTTAGAGCACCCTAAACACAAGTATGTTTTAGAAGCAGACAACCCAAGAATGGATGCTGCTCTAGATTATATTAAAATGTTTGAAATTACCATTACTCATTGGGAAGGTAAATTTAAGCTCTCTCAAGACAAAAAGAAAAGTGATATAGCTAATGCTAAAGCAGAATTGATTAGAGCAAATAAAGAAAGTATTGAAGTCTTTTTAGGAAAGATCTTTTAATTATATTAGCCAAATAATAAATGAAAATGAAAAAAACTACACCAACAATCTACTCATTCATACTATTAATTGGAATTTTGTTCACTTCATGTAATGAAGAAAAAACCAATAAACAAAACGTGGAAACAGCTACTGAGAATCACAATCATAGTGAGATGATGCAGAACATGAAGAACTTAACCGATAATCGTATTTCGCTCAACCTTTCGCCTGAAAAAGCACAACATCAATTAATGAACATGAGAAGTCATGTCGTGGCAGTACAATCTATTATTAATTATTTATCTAAAGACGAATTTGAAAAAGCTTCAGAAGTGGCGGCTTCAAAATTAGGATTGACTGATGAAATGAAAATGATGTGTACTTCCTTTAACAATGAAGAGTTTGAAAGATTAGGTTTAGAATTTCATAATAATGCCGACAAAATGAGCCAAATTTTTAAAGCTAAAGATAAAAATAAATCGCTTGAAGCCTTATCTACAACTATGACCTCATGCATTACCTGTCATGCTACTTTTAAACAATAACAAAGTATTGAAGCGTTTTTGGAGAAGGTGTTTTAGTTTTACATACTTACTGAAACTTGACTTTGTAAGAAAAAACTACTACCTTCGTTTAACTAACGATATAGATAATTGAAAAAATCCATATCTTAACATTGGCAATAATTAACCAAATGAGAAACTTTCTGATTTTATTAATGTTTTTTACTTTCAATAAACTGATTTCGCAAGAAATAGTTGGAATGAAAGAAGTTTACATTGAAAATAATTTAGTTTATAAAAGTGCTAACGATGAACTTTTTACTGGAATTGCTCAAAGTAAACGGAAAAACGGACATTTAGTTTATGAAGAAGAATACAAAAGCGGAATAATTTTATCGAGTAATTTATACTATAACGGAAAAGAAAAAAGAGTTTCAAACAAAACCATTTACAATCCGAATAAACCATTAGTACTTTCAAAAGAATATAAATATAATCTCGAAAGCAAAATTTTTGAAACGACAACTTATAACGACAATGGAATAAAAATCCTTGTAGAACAATTTAAAAATGGGAAACTGACATATAGTTGTCAATATTTAGGGAAAAAGAAACACGGACTTGAATTGGGTTATGGAGAAAACGGAGAGGAAATGACTTATCGCTGTGAATACATCAACGGAAAGAAAAACGGAACGGAATATTGCCTGAATGAAAAAGGAATTGTAACGAAAAAGGAATATCGAAACGGAAAGAAAATAAAATAACTATTGCCAACGCCGTATATAAAAAATTGATGGTGTTATGCTAAAACAAAGTTTGTCATCCTGAACTGGTTTCAGGATCTATCTTAACTAATGAGATGCTGAAATAAATTCAGCATGACAAGAATTAATTATTCAATCATTCCTTTTACCTCCTCAAAATCTAAACCTCCATAATTACCCGAACTCATAAGTAATAGAGCTTTATTACTAAACTCTTGCGAGAATAGAAACTGTTTAAAATCGTCTGGATTGGTGTAAATTATTAAGTCGTCACGCTTAAAAGCAGTGGCTATTTGCTCGTGGGTAACTGCTTCCAGCTTTTTAATTTCTACCGCGTGTGGTGAGTAAAACACCACAGCAACATCTGCAGCATCTAAAGTGCCTTTATATTCTTTTAAAAACTCCGCGTTAAGACTACTATAAGTATGCAGCTCTAAACAGGCTACAAGGGTTCTGCTTTGGTATTGCTCCTTTACCGCATTAGTAGTTGCCTGTACTTTACTTGGGGAGTGTGCAAAGTCTTTAAAAGCAACACTATTTGGACTTTCAGCAATTTTTTCTAAGCGTTTACTCGCACCTTTAAATGTAGCAATGGCTTCGTAAAAGTCATCTTGGTCAATACCCATATGTTGGCAAATCCATTTGGCACCAGCTAAATTATTTAAGTTATGCTTTCCAAAAACTTCAATAGGTAAATTTCCTTCTGGTGTATCTAAAAGTGTTTGTCCATTTTCAACTGTGTATTCTGGTGTATAGTAAGGCAATTTTCTAATAGCATTGTCACTTGCTTCTACCACGCGTTTCACTTCTGCGTCTTCTATGTTATAGGTAATACTTCCTCCTTTAACAATACTATCTATAAAAATACTGAATTGCTCTACATAATTCTCGTAGGTAGGAAACACATTAATATGATCCCAGGCAATGCCACTCAACAACGCAATGTTAGGTTGGTAGAGATGAAATTTAGGACGTCTATCAATAGGAGAGCTCAAATACTCATCACCTTCTAACACAATAAAATCATTATCGTCAGTAAGTTTTACCATCACATCAAACCCTTCCAATTGTGCACCTACCATATAATCTACATCTTTATCATGGTAATGCATCACATGCAAGATCATAGAGGTAATCGTTGTTTTACCATGGCTTCCTCCAATAACAACTCGTGTTTT
>JAADHG010000139.1 GCA_013151975.1 Chlorobiota bacterium
TCTGCAAAAACTTCTATATTTTTTGTAGAGTAATTAACGTTAATTTTAGAACTGTAAATTAGTGAGAACTCATCGAATTTTACAGCACCTTTATCTGCTACAATATTATTGTCTGGACCAATAATTTGAATATATAATTCTTTGCCTTGGGCTTGAGCAAGTGTATTTTCAGCAATTATAAAACTCACCTTAATATTATTGACATTACTAGCTTTATTAGTTTCAATAATATCACCTGAACTTTTTAATTTATAAGCCTTGGCTTCAATAGAATTTACTGAAATTAAAGCACCTCTTTCAAGAGTCTCTTTAAGCGTTTCTTTTTCTTTTTCCAAAACAGAAATAAGAGAAGTTTGCTTCTCTAACACTTCAGATATAGACGTGTTTTGTTTTAGCAATTCTTGATTTGCATCAAAAAAAGAATCTCCTTTTTTAATGAGACTATTTTGTTGCTTTCTTAGATGTTTTAATTGATTTCTGTATTTGTGAATTAAAGAAACATCTGCCTTTAATTGCACAAGTGAATCGAGTGTTACTTCAATCCTGCTTTCAGCATTATCAAGTTCTAATACTAGGGACTTGTTTTTTTCGCCTAAACTGTCATAACTTAAAAGGATATCAGAAATCTGACTTTCTAAAAGCTTTTTTTCTTGCTTTAAAAAGTCTTCGTTTAGCTTCGCAGAATTATAACTAGTATAGCTGTATGCTGCTAAAATTGTAAATGCGACTATTAAAGTGCCTACAGTAAATTTGTAGCTAAATGCTTGAGGGTTAACGCTCATTAAAAACTATTGAAGGTGGATAATTAATTAAAGAAGCGAAAATATATATTATGTTTGTGCTAATTAATTTTATTCGTTCAAATGATAAAAAACTTGTTAAACTTATTTTTCCCTAAAGTTTGTTACGCTTGTAATAATTTATTAGGAGATAACGAAGAATATATATGTATAACTTGCAGGCATAATCTACCTGTTACTAATTATCATTTTGAAAATAATGAAGCTATTAAGAAAGTACTATATGGACGTGTAGAATTAGAATTAGGAACAGCACTCTTAAAGTTTGAAAAAAAAGGAATTGTGCAACACTTACTTCATAATTTAAAATACAAAGGACACGAAACTATAGGAGGAGTGTTGGGTAAATGGCTTGGGAATGAATTGAAAACAATTAAAGCTTACAATACAATAGACGTAATTATTCCAGTGCCATTGCACAAACGAAAGCTTAGAAAAAGAGGCTATAATCAGGTTGAAAAATTTGGCGTTGAAATTGCAAAAGCACTTGATGTAGAATATATTGATACGGTATTACTTAAAACCACCACCACAAAAACACAAGTATTTAAAAAACGTATTGCACGATGGGATAATTCAAATGAGGTTTTTACTATGCAAAATGAAAGTCTTATAAAAGGGAAGCACATACTTCTTGTTGATGATATTATTACCACTGGAGCAACTATTGAATCCTGTGCAACTATTCTTTTAAAAGCTGAAAACGTAAAAATAAGTGTGGCTACTATGGCAATTGCGTAGAGAGTTTTTCGTTAGTCATAAAATATATTTGTTAATTTACACGGTGTATATTTATTTTAAATATTTAACATTTAAGCCTACTTAATACTATTTTTCGTTTTAGACTCTCAAATTTAAACCAAAAAAAATATGTAGGTTTGTGAAAAATCTAATGAAGAATGCGTAAAAGGCTCTCAAATTTTATTTTTATTGTTGTTATAAGTTTAGTCATCTCAAATTGTGCTAATCGTGGTACGCCATCAGGTGGCGAAAAAGATATAACACCTCCAGTAATTATTAAATCTGAGCCTGAAAATTATTCCATAAATTTTAAGACTAATGAGATAAAGATTTATTTTGACGAGTATATTAAAGTTAAAGATTTACAAAAACAGCTCATTATTTCTCCACCTATGGATCCAGAACCAGAGATTACGCCTTTAGGTTCTGCTAGTAAATATATAACCATAAAGATTACCGACACACTTTTGCCCAATACTACTTATGCCTTTAATTTTGGCGAAAGTATTGTAGATAATAACGAGTCAAATCCGTATCCGTATTATCGTTATGTGTTTTCTACAGGAGATTATATAGATTCTCTTAACGTTAATGGTTATATAACGGATGCTTTAAATAGAAAACCAGACGAGTATGTTTCGGTTTTACTCTATGAAATCGATTCGGCATTTACAGATTCTATTATTTATAAAGAAAAACCAAAATATATAACGAATACGCTTGATAGTACTACGACGTTTAAGCTTGAGAATTTAAAAGCTGGAGAATATTTAATGATTGCTTTAAAAGATGAAAACAGCAATTATACATTTCAGCAAAAAACAGATAAAATAGGATTTCTTAAAGAGTTTATTACGGTGCCAACCGATTCTGTTTACGAAATAAAACTATTTAATGAAGTTATTGATTTTAAAGCCACAAGGCCAAAGTTAATTTCAGGAAATAAAATAGCTTTTGGATATGAAGGAGATGCTGAAAAAATGAAAATAGAACTATTATCGCAAGTTCCTGAAGATTACAGGAGTGTTATAACCAAAGACTCCGAAAAAGATTCTCTAAATTATTGGTACCAACCTGATATAAAAGTGGATTCATTGTTATTTAAAGTGACTAATATTAATTTTATTGACACATTAACAGTAAAAATTAAAGACCAAACAAAAGATTCATTATTGTTAAAACCTATTCAATCCAGAGCACTTAAACTCGCTGAAGATTTTGAATTACAAGCAAATATTCCTTTTCAAAACATTGACGACAACAAAGTAAACATCCTTGATAAGGACTCTGTTAATGTTGCATTTACAACAGATTTGGACACGTTTAAAAATGTATATAAGTTTAGTTTTGATAAAACAGAAGAGAATAGTTATAAAATACAAATGCTTCCAGAGACGTTTACAGATTTTTTTGGTAACAAAAACGATACACTTAACTATACTGTTAGAACCAAAGCACTTTCAGACTACGGAGATATAAGAGTGACCTTACGTAATGCCACTTATCCAGTAATTTTACAGTTAGTAAGTCAGCAAGATATTGTTGAAGCTGAAAAATTTCATAATAGCAATACACCTATAGATTTTTTAAGTATTACTCCAGGGAAATATTACTTAAGAGTAATTTTTGATACTAATGGGAATAAAAAATATGATGCTGGAAATTACTTAAAAAAACGACAACCAGAACGCGTGAGCTATTTCCCTGAATTGTTAGACATTAGAGCCTACTCTGAGCAAATATACGAGTTTATTTTAAAGTAAAGCCATCACTGTCATTTAAGAATTTTAGTTTTTCTCGTATTGATATTAAATGCGCTTTACTTAAAGTCACTATTTCTGTGTGTTCTTTTCCGTCTTCAATAGCAAATAGTTGTTCTCCTAAAACATCATAAGCAGCAGAATGCCCGGAGTATTCATGATTATTGGCATCTAACCCAACACGATTTACCCCAATACAGTAACTCATATTTTCAATGGCTCTAGCTTTTAGTAAAGCATCCCAGGCAGTAATTCTTGGTTTTGGCCAATTAGCAACATATAATAAAACATCATAAGTTTCGGTATTTCTAGCCCAAACAGGAAAACGTAAATCGTAACAAATTAAAGGGCAGATTTTCCAGCCTTTATAGTCTATAATTACTTTGTCTTTGCCTGAAGCATAGACCTCATTTTCTCCAGCAAGCGTAAAGGTGTGCCGTTTGTCATAGATTTCCGTTGTGCCATCTGGTTTGGCAAACACAAATCTATTAAAAAAGACACTTTCTTCCTCAATAACAAGGCTTCCACCAATTGCAACATTAGATTTTAAGGCTGTCTCAAGCATCCATTTAATAGTTTCCCCTTCCATAGTTTCAGCAACATTACTTGGTGACATTGTAAAACCAGACGTAAACATTTCAGGTAATAAAATGATATCAATAGGTTGCCTTATTTTTTTAATTTTTTCAGCAAAATTGTTTCTGTTCTGTTCTGGATTTTCCCAAATCAGATTAGATTGAAGGATTGCTATTTTTAAGAGGTCTTGCATATTATAAAAGTAACTAAATTCTATTTAATATGTCTGCTGCTTTTTTTAAAGTATCCTCAGTTTTGGCAAAACAAAAGCGAAGGACTTTATTATCTAAACCGTTTTCGTTAAATACTGATAATGGAATGGAAGCTAATCCGTTTTCAATAGTTAGTCGTTTTGCGAAATCCACATCATATTCAGAAGTAATTTCTGAATAATCTAAAACCTGAAAATAGGTCCCTTTTGAAGGCGTAAACTTAAACCTTGAGTCTTTAATTAGATTTAAAAAGAAATCTCTCTTCTCTTGATAAAATTCTGATAATTCTTGATAATGCCTCGCTTCCTGCAAATAGTCTGCCAATGCTTTTTGAACTGGATGATTCACACAAAACACATTAAACTGATGTACTTTTTTAAACTCTTCCATGAGCTCTTTTGGAGCACAACAATAGCCCATTTTCCAACCGGTATTATGAAACGTTTTTCCAAATGAAGCCACAATAAAGCTCCTGGATTTTAAATCAGGAAACAGACAGGCGCTTTGGTGTTTTTCGCCATCAAAAATAATATGCTCATATACTTCATCACTTAATACAATAATATCTGTTCCTTTTGTTAATGCTTGCAATTGTAACATATCATATTTAGAAAACAAAGAGCCGCTAGGATTTTGAGGTGTATTGATGATAATCATTTTAGTGCTATCATTAATTTTTCGCTTTACTTCTTCCCAATTAATACTATAATTTGGCGCTTCCAATTGTACCGAAATCGTCTTACCTCCATTAAGCGTTATTGTTGGTTCGTAACAATCGTATGCAGGACGAAAAATAATAACTTCGTCATCTTTTCTTATAAATGTAGAAATTATAGTGAAAATAGCTTGGGTAGCTCCAGCAGTAACCGTTATTTCTGTTTCTGGATGATAACTTGTGCTATAAAGTAAATCAAACTTGTTAGCAATGGCTTCTCGTAACTTAAAAATCCCAGCCATTGGTGCATATTGATTGTAGCCATTATTCATGGCATTATTTACCAAGTCAATTAATTTTTGGTCGCTTTTAAAATTTGGAAACCCCTGAGACAAATTAATAGCATTATGCTTATTTGCTAATGCTCCCATTACTGTAAAAATGGTTGTCTCTATATTTGGGAGTTTGGATAAAAAACGCATAATATATTATTCTATTAATTGAACGGCATCTACTTTATTAAATACAGAAATAATTATACGAACGGCTTCTTTATAAAACTCTGGCTGAATGTTCTCATAATCATCGGTAGGTGTATGATAGTCTTTATGATCTGCGACACCAAAATACAAAAATGGAGTTCCTCTTTTATGAAAAGAACCATGATCTGAAGAGTAGATCCAGCTTTCCTTGCCGTCGTCTCCATCGTGTCCAGTTAATAGATTTATTTTTTTAGACGTATTCAAATTCAATATTAAACGTTTCAAGGTTTCATTAAATCGTGTACCAACAACAAATAATTCATTCTCATCACTACGGCTAATCATGTCCATATTTATATTCATCATAATAGATTTAAAAGGGATAATAGAATGTTTTACATAATACTGAGATCCTTTTAAGCCTAATTCTTCGCTATCAAAAGCTGCTAAAATTACAGAATGCTTTGGTGGATTATTTTTAAAATATTCCGCAAAACTAAATAGGGCACTTACACCTGATGCATCGTCATCGGCACCATTGTAAATTTCCCCTTTTAGGATGCCCTCATGATCGTAATGTGCACTGATTACAATATAAGTATCTGGGAATTGAGTTCCTTTAATGAGTCCCAAAACATTAACAGCATTGTATGTTTTACCTCTTGTAGTAAAAGAGAAGTTTTGTTTAAAAGATATGCCAAGGGGTTTAACATTAAGCTTTTCAAACTGATTAATTATATATTGCTTTGCTTTAATACCGCCTTTAGTTCCAGTTCGCCTACCTTCAAAGGCATCAGAAGATAATGTTTTAATATGTTGCAATAAGGAGTCTTCGCTAAAGGCTCTCTCTTTATTTAATGGCTTTGCATAGGTGGTTTGCCCTATGCAGGGCATGCCAGACAAAAAAATTAATATGCCAAGGCTTATTATTTTTGAATTCATTAGAGGGATATTTACATTATTTAAAACTCGCTTTCATGAGCTCTCTATTCATGCGTGCTATATTCTCTAAAGAAATCCCCTTAGGGCATTCTACTTCGCAAGCTCCAGTATTGGTGCAATTACCAAAACCTTCTAAATCCATTTGTGCAACCATATTTAAAACACGGTCTGAAGCTTCAACTTGCCCTTGAGGCAATAATGCATATTGCGATACTTTAGCACCTACAAATAACATAGCACTTGAGTTTTTACAAGTAGCAACACAAGCACCACAACCAATACAAGTTGCAGCATCCATCGCTTCATCGGCTGCATGTTTAGAAATGGGAATTGAATTGGCATCTTGCGTGTTCCCTGAGGTGTTTACAGAAATATAACCACCTGCTTGTTGTATACGTTCAAAGGCCATTCTGTCAACTACCAAATCTTTGATTACTGGAAACGCTGCTGCTCTAAAAGGCTCGATAGTAATGGTGTCGCCATCTTTAAACATACGCATGTGTAACTGGCATGTGGTTACGCCTCTATCTGGACCATGTGCTTCTCCATTAATATACATAGAACACATGCCACAAATACCTTCACGACAATCATGATCGAAAGCTACAGGTTCTTCTCCTGAGTTTACCAATTGTTCATTCAAAACATCCATCATTTCTAAAAAAGACATATGCTCTGAAATATCGTTTACTTTATAATTGACCATTTGACCCTTAGAAGAAGCGTCTTTTTGTCTCCAAATTTTTAACGTTAAATTCATAATGTATTTTTATTTATATGAACGTTGTTTTAATTCAATATCTTTAAACTCTAGTTTTTCTTTATGTAAGACAGCATCTGCTGGTTCTCCTTTGTATTCCCAAGCGGCAACATATGCATAATCTGTATCGTTACGTTTGGCTTCTCCTTTTTGTTCACCATCCAATTCAACCGATTCTTCTCTAAAGTGGCCTCCACAGGATTCATTTCTATCTAAAGCATCCTTTGCAAATAATTCTCCTAATTCTAAGAAGTCTGCTACGCGACCTGCTTTTTCTAATTCAAGATTCATTTCATTTGCACTTCCAGGTACTTTTACATCTTTCCAGAACTCTTCACGTATGGCTTTAATTTCAGCCATGGCTTCATTTAGGTGTTTTTCATTTCGAGCCATTCCTACTTTATCCCACATGACTTTTCCTAAACGTTTATGGAAATAGTCAACAGATTTTGTTCCATTATTATTCATAAAGAAGTTAATTCTATCTGTAACTTCTTCTTCAGCATCTTCAAATTCTTTGCTGTCGGTAGAAATTGTTCCTGTTCTAATATCATTTGACAAATAATCGCCGATGGTATAAGGCAACACAAAATAGCCATCAGCTAATCCTTGCATTAAAGCAGAAGCTCCTAGTCTATTAGCTCCATGATCAGAGAAATTTGCTTCACCAATACAATACAAACCATCAACGGTTGTCATTAAATTATAATCAACCCAAACGCCTCCCATCGTGTAATGTGTCGCAGGATAAATCATCATTGGCGTTTCGTAAGGGTTTTCAGCAATAATTTTCTCATACATTTGGAATAAGTTGCCATATTTCTCTTCAATAATGGCTTGACCTAGTTCAATAATTTTTTCTTTTGAAGGGTTTTTAATCCCATGAATCTTTGCTTGTTCAATTCCGTAACGTACAAACGCAGTTGCAAAATCTAAATACACAGCTTCACCTGTTGCATTTACACCATAACCAGCATCACAACGTTCTTTTGCAGCTCTAGAAGCAACATCACGAGGCACCAAATTTCCAAAGGCAGGATAACGACGTTCTAAATAATAATCACGTTCTTCTTCAGCAATTTCAGTTGGTTTTAATTTTCCTTGTTGAATTGCTTTTGCATCTTCAATTTTTGCTGGTACCCAAATACGGCCATCATTACGTAAAGATTCAGACATCAACGTTAATTTAGATTGATAGTCTCCAGAACGCGGAATACAGGTTGGATGAATTTGTGTATAGCAAGGATTTGCAAAATATGCTCCTTTTTTATGAATTTTCCAAGCAGCAGTTGCATTACTTCCCATGGCATTGGTTGATAAGAAATACACATTTCCATAACCACCAGAAGCGATTACTACTGCATGAGCTGAATGTCGTTCAATATCTCCGGTAATTAAATTGCGAGTAATAATTCCTCTTGCTTTGCCATCAACTTTTACAACATCCAGCATTTCGTGGCGATTGTACATTTGTATTTTTCCTCGAGCAATTTGACGATTCATTGCCGAATAAGCTCCAAGTAATAACTGCTGTCCTGTTTGTCCTTTAGCATAAAATGTTCTAGATACCAAAACACCTCCAAATGATCGATTGTCTAATAAACCTCCATATTCGCGAGCAAAAGGAACCCCTTGTGCGACGCATTGGTCAATAATATTTCCTGATACTTCTGCCAAACGATAAACGTTTGCTTCACGCGAACGATAATCGCCTCCTTTTACTGTATCATAAAACAAGCGATAATTAGAATCGCCATCACCTTGATAATTCTTTGCAGCATTAATACCACCTTGAGCAGCGATTGAATGCGCACGTCTCGGGGAATCTTGATAACAAAATGCTTTTACATTGTAACCTAACTCAGCTAAAGTTGCTGCTGCTGATCCTCCTGCTAAACCAGTTCCAACAACAATAATATCAATATTACGTTTATTAGCAGGGTTTACTAAATTGATTTTATCTTTATAGGTTGTCCATTTATCTTTAATTGGACCTTCTGGTACTTTTGAATCTAAAGCCATATTATATTTAAGATTAATGGTTGTTAAAATGATGAAAAAGTGCAATAACTATAAACCCTAATGGAACCACAATAGCGAAAATTTTTCCACAGGTTTGAAATATTTTTTTACGTATAGAGGGAATCCCTATAGACTGAAAAGCCGATTTAAAACCATGCATTAAATGTAATGATAGAAAAATAAAGCCAATAGTGTATAAAGCCACTCTCCAAATAGGGACAAACTTATGCACTAACTCTTCATAATACCTGTTAGGGTCTTCAGGGATAACATCTATATATTTATATTTTACTTCTGGAATCCAAAAATCTAAAAAGTGAATCACAAGAAATATTAAAATAAAGGCTCCACTATAAATCATGTTTCTACTCATCCAGGTAGAATTAGCGGCACCATTATTTTTGGCATACGTAATGCCAACAGCTTTTCTGTTTTTTAGTTCTAATACAAATCCCATTACAAAATGGTAAACTACACCAAAAATTAATACGGGTTGCATAATAAACTGTATTAGCCAATTAGTACCCATAAAATGGGAAGCTACATTAAATATGTCTTTGCTAAAAACAGAGGTAATGTTAACCGATAAATGAATAATTAAAAAAAACATGAGGAAAAGTGCCGAAAGTGCCATGGCTACTTTTCTTCCAATCGAAGATTTGAAAAATCCGCTCATTATTTTGAAGTTAATTTATGAGTAACAAATGTAAGATTTCTTATGTAGTCGCAAAATGATTTTAATCATTAATTTAAAATGAATTTTAAGAACTTGAGAAACCTTTATTTTATTTCTAAAATTGTTTTTTCTGTTCCAACTTGAATTGTATATTTTCCTTTTGGCAGATAGTATTTGCCATTTTGAGCTTTTTTAACTTTTATCTTTGTATCAGCTTTTTGTAAAGCCTTTTTTCCAACTTCAGTTATGGATAAATCATATTGTAAATAATTAAATCCTTTATCAGCATTAAATGAAATAGAATTAAGTTCTACACCATCTTCAGATAAAACTTTTACATTTTGTTTTCCTGAATTTTTAACA
>JAADHG010000154.1 GCA_013151975.1 Chlorobiota bacterium
CTGCTGATCAAGTTCAATATATTTATATAATTGATAATAGTGCACCTGTATTAACAGGAACATTACCTCCAAGTATGTCTAATTTAGACTTATGTGAGGCACCTGTAGGTCCTAGTGAAGCTGATGTTGCAGCTGCATATACCGATAACTGTTCTAATGTTGTAGTTACTAAAACTACTAACACAGTTCAAACTGGTGAATGTGGTTGGGCTACGCAGTTCTCTTATACAATAGAAGACGAGTGTGGTAACGCATTAGATCCTATCAAAATCCTTTATTGGGGTAGCGATCAAAGTGCACCTGAGTTAGCTCCTAATATGTCATTACCAAAAGACAACTTTAACTTAACAACTTGTTTAGACGAAGCGTTAATGGGTGATGGTGCTGGAGCAACTGTAGACGAAGTATATAAATTATTTACAGATAACTGTGATACTAAAGTAAGTGTTTACAAATCTGAACCTGTTTATGTTGGTCAACAAGGTTGTGATTATCATTACTATTATGAATTTACAATAGTTGATAATTGTGATAACAGTTATTTATTTAAACAACACTTTTCTGGTTCAGATAAAGATGCACCTGTATTAGTAGGTTCTATTCCTCTAGATGTAAGTGATATTAACGAATGTTTAAGTGAAGCACTACAAGGTACTGCTGCAGGACCAACTGAAGCTAATATTATTGCTTTATACTCTGAATGCTCAGGATATGGAACTGTATATGTTGATAAAAACACTGTTACTTTTGGAGACGATTGTAACTGGATTATCTCTCATGAATATACTATTTATGACGATTGTGGTAACTTTGCTACTCCTGTTAAGATTACGTATTCTGGAGCTGATTTAGATGCTCCTGAATTTATTCAAGATTGTGCATTTGATCCGCTATACATTTATACTTCAGACGGAGCTGATTGTCCAGCTGATGCTTATTCATCATTAAAAGTTGGTGATGAGATTACTGCATATGACACATGGTTTGTAGCTGGTCAAGAAATTTTTTCTTTAGCTGGTTGTGTATATGATGATTGTACTGCAATGGAAGATTTAATTATTAGAGTTACAGATGTAACTAATTCTAAAGATTCTTGTAGTAATACAATAACAATTTCTTTCGAAGCAGAAGATTCATGTGGTAATATTTCTACAGTACCATTTACTTGTAGATATATTATTGTAGATGACACTAATCCAACAGGAACAGCTCCTGCCGATGTAGCAGTGCAATGTGCAAGTGATGTACCTGCTGTTAATATTAAAGATGTAATAGATGCTAAAGATAATTGTAATACTGTTACAGTAACTCATGTTAGTGATGTTACTGATGATAGTAATGCACCAGATTTAGTGATTACTCGTACGTACAGAATCACAGATGCTTGTGATAACTATATTGAAGTAACTCAAACTATTACAGTTGAGGATACTATAGCACCAGAGATTGAATGTCCTTTAGATGTGTCTGTTAATTTAACAGCACCTGCTATAGCTGGATTTACAAGCTTAGGTACATACAATGGTAAAGCATATTATTTATCTGATGCTGCTATGACAGGGCCTGATGCTTTTGCTGATGCACTTGCAAATGGAGGTTATGCAGTAACTGTAAATGATGCTGCTGAAAACAGCAAGATCTATAATTGGGTTCAACCAATAATAGGTAACAGTCATTATTTTATTGGACTTTCAGATGAGGCTATAGAAGGTACATTTGTATGGCAAAATGGTGAAGCTCTTGGCTATACTAATTGGTATGTTCCAACGGGTGAACCAAATAATGCTGGTGGTAATGAAGACTGTGTTGAGGTAAATTTCTTTGGAAATGATACATGGAATGATATTCCTTGTGGTTTAGCTCATAGATATGTACTTGAAGTAAACGGAACAGTTGTTGATTATCCTGCACCAGTGTATTCAGACAATTGTGACCCTACTCCTAGCATTGATTTTTCACATGCTTCTGGAGATGTATTCCCTGTTGGAGATACTACTGTAACTATTACTGTAGTTGATGCTTCTGGTAATGATGCTTCTTGTTCATTTGTTGTAACTGTAGTAGAGACAGTACCAAGTGCACCAGCACAAGCTGCTGCTGATAGTGGAGCAGGTGTGACTTTAGACTTTAGAGCGTATCCAGTACCATTTAACAAAGATGTAAATATTTTATACAACTTTAAATTTGATACTGATGTAACTATTGAAGTTTACGATACAAAAGGTTTACTAGTGTTACGTAAAGAAGTTAAAGGATACTCAAAAGGTTCTGATATGACTTTACCATTAAATTTAAATGGTGCAGATCAATTGTACTATGTGAAATTAATTACTAATAGAGGAACAGTTATTAAGAAAATTGTATCTTCAAATGTTAACAAAAGATAGTTAACTAAGTAATTTTAATTATAGAAGAGCAGCCATGAAAATGGCTGCTTTTTTTATTTGTCATTCTGAACGAGTATAGCGATGTGAAGAATCTTATTTTTATTAGTTACGTGAGTTTGACGTAAAAATTATATTATTAAATTAAAAACTGAACTAGTATTGATAAAAAGTTTGTTTTTTCCATGAAAACGGGAATCTATTTTATCTATATTATTGGATTCCGCATCATACTTCGACTGTGCTCAGTACAAGAGTGCGGAAAGACAAATTAAACAACACATTGATAATTAAAGAATTATACTTAAACTTAATATCCGAACTCAAGTTATAAATTCTTCGTTACACCTGCCTACCGCAGGAAGGTCTAGAATGACAAAATACTGCTAGCTTTCTGGAACCATGCACTATGACGACTTACAATCAAGTGTTAACGTCATTACGTGACAGAACGTAGTAACCTGTTGCTTTTTAGTTCTACATCATGAGATTGTCATAACAACAAGTTACTTCGCAATGACAAACTTATCGTCATTACGAAAGAGGGACGACTGAAGTAATCTGCTTATTCGAATTATAATTCATGAGATTGCCACGACCTAAAGGTTCAGCAATGACGTTTAATTTTGAGATTGCTTATACTATTGGTAATTCAGATTATCTTGCACAAGACACACAAAACCTAGTGTGTGGCATTAATAGAATTCTACCTAAAGGAATTTGATTTTTACACTTATAGCATATTCCAAAATCTGGATCGTTAACATTGGATAATGCTATGGTAAGATTATTTAATTTTAGTTCTGCCTTTTTAAATGCAGCTTCATTAACACTTTTATTGTTAATAGCATCCATTCTAGAGATTCTTCCAATAGCATTTTCGGGAGCAATGGGCTTAGTAAGCTCTTTGTAGTTTAAAATAGCAACTTTTGTTTTGGCTATTTCTTCATTGATTTTTTGTTGAATGTGTTTTAAAGCAGTACTATCCATTTTGAATAAGTTGCTTTGCCCATTCTACAGCCTCGTCTAAAACACTAAAAATCTCATAAGGTTTATTATAAAATAATTTTTCTATTTCTGCATTGCCTTTAGAAACCGGGACATCTGCAACAACTGCCACACCCAATAAGTTTTTCATTTTAGCAGTTTTTACAAAAATAATAGGATCTACAGAGTAGGAATGTTTGCGATGCGTAATATACACAAAAGGCTTATCTCTATAAAAAGCGTTGGCAGCATCAATTAAAACTTGATTCTCGGCAGGTGCTAGATGAATGCCTTTATTAACTACAGCTATCATATAGCTATCATAAAAGTTTAAGGTGCAAAAATCATTTTTTTGTGTTTTCAGCATATCTAAAGTTAGATAATTTTTATTAAATGAAAAACTCCGTTAATTTAACGGAGTTTAAAAGTGTTATTTTAGTTTGTTTTTAAGACTCCGTTGGTTTTTCAGCATGCTTAATTTTTACTGTAAGTTTATCGGCATCTTTTTCTATATCCATTGATATTACATCTCCTTCATGAATTTTTGAGGTGATAATCTCTTCTGCTAAAGCATCTTCAATATATTTTTGAATAGCTCTTTTTAGTGGACGAGCTCCATACTGTTGGTCAAAACCTTTATCTGCAATAAAGGTTTTAGCTTTTTTGCTAAGTTTTAGCGTGTAACCTAATTCTTTAATTCTAATTAGAAGCTTTTCTAACTCAATATCAATAATTTTATTAATATCTTCTTTATCAAGAGTATTGAATACAACTACGTCATCAATTCTATTCAAAAATTCAGGCGCAAAAGTTTTTTTCAATGCATTCTCAATAACACTTTTTGCATGACTTCCGGCTTGTGATTTTTGAGCTGATGTTCCAAAACCAACACCTGAACCAAAATCTTTTAGCTGCCGTGAACCAATATTTGATGTCATAATAATAATAGTATTACTAAAATCTATCTTTCTACCTAAACTATCAGTTATAAAACCATCATCTAAAATTTGAAGCAACATATTAAATACATCAGGATGCGCTTTTTCAATTTCATCCAGTAAAACTACAGCATAAGGTCTGCGTCTCACTTTCTCGGTAAGTTGGCCGCCTTCTTCATAACCTACATATCCTGGAGGCGCACCAATTAAACGAGATATTGCAAATTTCTCCATATACTCGCTCATATCTACGCGTATCAACGAATCTTCACTATCAAATAGTTCTCTAGCTAAAACTTTTGCTAATTGTGTTTTACCTACTCCAGTTTGTCCTAAAAATATAAATGAGCCAATGGGCTTATCAGGGTCTTTAAGTCCAGCACGATTACGCTGAATAGCCTTTACAACTTTGCTTACAGCTTCGTCCTGACCAATAACCTTACCTTTTATTAATTCTGGAAGTAAGACCAACTTATTACTTTCGGTTTGTGCAATTCTGTTTACAGGAATTCCTGTCATCATAGAAATCACATCTGCCACACTTTGTTCAGATACAATTTCGCGATGGAGTTTAGAATCTTCATCCCATTTTGCTTGCGCTTCAGACAAATTCTTTTCTATGCGCTTTTCATCGTCACGTAGCTTTGCAGCTTCTTCATATTTTTGCTTTTTTACAACAGAGTTCTTAGTTTTTTTAACATCCTCTAGTTGTTTTTCCAGTTCAATAATTTGATCTGGTACATCAATATTTGTAATATGAACACGTGAACCTGCTTCATCTAAAGCATCGATAGCTTTGTCTGGCAAGAAACGCTCTGTCATATAACGATTGGTTAACTTTACGCAAGCTTCAATAGCTTCTGAAGTATACTCTACATTATGGTGCTCTTCATATTTGTCTTTAATATTATTTAAAATCTCTATGGTTTCAGCAACACTTGTGGGCTCTACTATAATTTTTTGAAAACGACGTTCTAAAGCACCATCTTTTTCAATATACTGTCTATACTCATCCAGAGTAGTAGCTCCAATACATTGAATTTCTCCACGTGCTAACGCAGGTTTTAGCATGTTTGAAGCATCTAAACTTCCAGTAGCTCCACCAGCGCCAACAATAGTATGAATTTCGTCAATAAAAAGAATGATATCTTTATTTTTTTCAAGCTCGTTCATAACGGCTTTCATACGCTCTTCAAACTGACCTCTGTATTTTGTTCCAGCAACTAAGCTAGCAAGATCAAGAGTTACAACGCGTTTGTTAAAAAGGATACGAGATACTTTTCTGCTTATAATTCGATTAGCAAGACCTTCAGCTATAGCAGATTTACCTACTCCTGGCTCTCCGATTAAAAGCGGATTGTTTTTCTTCCTTCTGCTTAAAATTTGAGATACACGTTGAATTTCTTTTTCTCTTCCAACTACTGGGTCTAGTTTACCTTCTTCAGCCATTGCAGTAAGGTCGCGACCAAAGTTATCTAATACAGGTGTTTTAGATTTTTTTGCACCTTTCTTTGTAGGTTGATTAAAAGGGTTCTCTTTTGTGCTTTCCTCATCTGACTCATCTTCATCAGAGAATGATTCATCTTTTGGAGATTCTATGTAGTCATCATCATTTGCAATCATATATTTAAATTGATCTTTTACGTTATCGTAATCTACTTTAAGTTTATTTAAAAGTTTTGTTGTGGGATCGTTTTCATTTCTCAGAATACACAATAATAAATGTGCAGTGTTTATCGATGTACTTTGAAATAATTTTGCTTCTAAAAAAGTAGTTTTTAAAGCACGTTCTGCTTGCCTTGTTAGGTGTAGGTTCTGTTTTTCATTCGATGAAATAGTAATATTAGGATTGGCAGGGCTTAAAATTTCTACTTTACGTCTTAAATGGTTTAAGTCTATATCTAAGGCACTCAAAATATCAATTGCCTTCCCATTTCCATCACGTAATAGACCAAGCATTAAGTGTTCAGTGCCAATAAAATCATGACCTAAACGCAGTGCTTCTTCCTTGCTGTACGCTATAACATCTTTTACTCTAGGTGAAAAATTATCATCCATAAATTTGGTTCCTTTCTGCATTAAAAATAATAAAAACAACTGTAATAAGGCAAAAACTATACCTTAATTGTTGTTAAAAATGCAAAAAGACAAAAAAAACGTTGAAAAATCAAAGTAAAACCCATCATAGTTATTAACGAAAATCATATGATTTATTGTTGATAAATAATCTTAAAAAAGCTAAGGTTTAATTGCTCTTGGACTAACAAAATTGTTATATTAGCCAGATTTGAAAACCTACTAAAAACTAATAAATTTATTTATGGCAGAAGGAGAAAAACTCATTCCAATAAATATTGAAGATGAAATGAAATCGGCTTACATTGATTATTCAATGTCAGTCATTGTGTCACGTGCTCTTCCAGACGTAAGAGATGGACTGAAACCAGTACATAGACGTGTGCTTTTTGGTATGCATGAACTTGGTGTTAGGGCCAATACAGCACATAAAAAATCAGCTAGAATCGTTGGTGAAGTTTTAGGAAAGTATCACCCACATGGAGATACTTCTGTTTACGACGCAATGGTGCGTATGGCTCAAGAATGGAGTTTGCGTTATATGCTTGTAGATGGACAAGGAAATTTTGGTTCAATTGACGGAGATAGTCCAGCAGCAATGCGTTATACAGAAGCACGTATGCGCAAAATTTCTGAGGACATGTTGGCAGATATCGATAAAGAAACTGTTGACCATAAGCTTAATTTCGATGATACTTTACAAGAGCCTACCGTTTTACCAACCCGTATACCAGGGCTTTTAGTTAACGGAGCATCAGGAATTGCTGTAGGGATGGCTACAAATATGCCACCACATAACTTATCAGAAGTTGTAGATGGTATCATTGCATATATTGCTAATAACGATATTGAAATTGATGAGTTGATTACTCATGTAAAAGCACCAGATTTTCCAACAGGAGGAATTATTTATGGTTACGATGGTGTTCGAGAAGCTTTTAAAACGGGTCGTGGTCGTATCGTTATGCGTGGGAAAGCGATTATTGAGGAGGTTCAAGGACGCGAATGCATTATTGTAACAGAAATTCCATATCAGGTTAACAAGGCAGACATGATTAAGAAAACTGCCGACATTATTAATGATAAAAAATTAGAAGGAATTTCTACTATTCGCGATGAATCTGACAGAAACGGAATGCGTATTGTATACGTTTTAAAACGGGATGCTATTCCTAATATAGTACTTAACAAACTTTATAAATATACAGCGTTACAATCGTCGTTTAGTGTAAATAATATTGCATTAGTAAACGGACGACCACAAATGTTGAATCTAAAAGATATGATTCATCATTTTGTAGAGCACCGTCATGAAGTTGTAGTAAGAAGAACAAAATATGAATTGCGCAAAGCTGAAGAGCGCGCACATATCTTAGAAGGTTTAATTATTGCTTCAGATAATATTGATGAAGTTATTGCATTAATTAGAGCATCTGCAAATGCTGATGAAGCCAAACAAAAATTAATTGATAGATTCGAATTAAGCGATGTTCAAGCTAAGGCGATTGTTGAGATGCGTTTGCGTCAGCTAACAGGGCTTGAACAAGACAAATTACGTGCTGAATATGAAACCCTTTTAAAGACAATAGAAGATTTAAAAGACATTCTTGATAAAAAAGAGCGTCGTATGGAAATCATCAAAGACGAACTTGCTCAAGTAAAAGAAAAGTATGGTGATGAGCGTCGTTCAGTTATTGAATATGCTGGAGGAGATTTATCTATTGAAGATATGATTCCTAATGAAAAAGTTGTCATTACAATATCACATGCAGGATATATTAAAAGAACGTCTTTAACAGAATATAGAACGCAAAATAGAGGTGGTGTTGGACAAAAAGCATCTACTACTAGAAATGAAGATTTTTTAGAACATTTATTTGTAGGTACAAACCATCAATATATGTTGTTCTTTACACAAAAAGGAAAATGTTTCTGGATGCGCGTTTATGAAATCCCTGAAGGTAGTAAAACCTCAAAAGGAAGAGCCATTCAAAACTTGATTAACATTGAGCAAGACGATAAAGTAAAAGCATTTATTTGTACTCAAGACCTCAAAGATGAAGATTACATAAATAATCATTATGTAATTATGGCTACTAAAAAGGGTCAAGTAAAAAAGACTTCTCTTGAGCAATACTCTAGACCTCGTACAAATGGTATTAATGCTATCACGATTCGTGAAGATGATGAGTTATTAGAAGCTAAATTAACAACTGGCGAAAGTCAAGTTATGCTGGCATTAAAATCTGGGAAAGCTATTAGATTTGAAGAAGCTAAGACAAGGCCAATGGGTAGAGGAGCTTCAGGAGTTAGAGGAATAAGACTTGCTAGTGATAGTGATGAAGTAATAGGAATGATTGCTATCGAAAATCCACAGGAAGAATCAGTTTTAGTTGTTTCAGAAAAAGGATATGGAAAGCGAACATATATAGACGATCCTGTAGATGGAGAAGCTGTTTATCGAATTACAAATAGAGGAGGAAAAGGAGTTAAAACCATTTCAATAACTGAAAAGACAGGACATTTAGTTGCAATAAAATCTGTAACAGATGAAGATGATCTCATGATTATTAATAAGTCTGGAATTGCTATTAGAATGGCCGTTCAAGATTTACGTGTTATGGGAAGAGCTACCCAAGGTGTTAAGTTGATTAACTTAAAGAATAATGATGCTATAGCTGCAGTCGCTAAAGTAATGCATGATGAAGACGACGTAGAAACTAATGAAAATATTGATACTGAAGGCAGTGCAGATGATGGCACAACTCTTGATAATACTCAAACAGAAAATAACGATTAATATTAAATTTATAAAAATGAAAAAACAGGTTGTATTAGGTTTAGCTTTAATGATTGTCTCTTTTTCTTTTGCACAAAAGAAAGAGTTAAAAACTGCCGAAAAATCTATTAAAAGCAGCAACTATGCAGATGCAAAGGCTGCGATAAGTAGTGCAGAAGCTTTAATGTCTTCAATGGATGACAAAACTAAAGCAAAGTTTTACTTTTTAAAAGGGCAGGCATTATATGCAAATGGAGCTGGGAGTGATTCAGATATTACAGAAGCGTTAAGTAGTTTTGAAAAGCTCAAAGATGTTGAGGCTAAGTCCGGAAAAAAGGTTTACAGTTCAAAGGTTGATGCTATAGAACTAGAAATGAGTAATGCTTTTATTAGAAAGGCAAGTGATGCATATGAGCAAAAAAACTATACTTCTGCTTCAAATAATTTTGAGAAAGCTTATAGAGTTTTGCCTCAAGATACAATGTTTTTATTTAACTCAGCCACAGTTGCTGTTTTAGCTAAAGATTATAAAAAAGCTTTAAAGAATTATAATAAACTTATGGAATTAGGTTATACTGGAGTTTCTATAGAGTATAAGGCTACTGAGATTAAAACTGGAGAAGAACAAACTTTTCCTAGTAAAGTAGTGAGAGATCTTTCAATTAAAGCAGGTACTCATTTCTAG
>JAADHG010000039.1 GCA_013151975.1 Chlorobiota bacterium
GGAAAAGGACAAATTTCATCTATTAAATCTGCTTTCAATTCTATAAATGCAACAAATTCTGGTGTGTTTCAAATAAATGAAGATTTAGACAACTCTTATGTATATGCTAATTTAGAAACGGTTAAATATTTACTGAATTATAAGGATAACCAAGTAAGCGCCATCGAGTTTCAGTTAAGCAACCTTGAAGACATTGACACGGTAAGACAGCAATTATACGATATTTTTGGGGATAACATTATTATTAAAACCCGAGCGCAACTTAATGATGCTTTGTATAAAATGCTAAACACTGAAAACTTAGCGGTATATTTAATATTTACATTGGTATTAATCATCGCGCTTTTTAATGTTATTGGCTCCATAATAATGATGATTCTAGATAAAAAGAAGAATCTAAACACTTTGTTTAATCTTGGTGTAACCCTAAAGGATATACGTCGTATCTTTTTTTTACAAGGCAGTTTAATGACTGTTTTAGGTGGGGGGTTGGGATTATTGTTGGGTTACGTTATAATACTGCTTCAAGACAGGTTCTCTTTAATTATGATTACACCTTCCCTTCCGTACCCTGTAACTATTAAACCTATAAATTTTATAATTGTATTTGCTACAATATCAGTATTAGGAATATTAGCTTCTAAAATTGCATCATCTAGAATTTCTAAACAATTAATCACTACATTTTAAACAAATTGATAGTCTGAAAATTTATCTTCTACTTCATCAAAAACCGCAAAAACATCTTCTGAGGCATCACTTGTTACCATTTTTGTTCTGTATTCTTTAAAATGTGGAATACCTTTAAAGTAATTGGTATAATGGCGCCTAGTTTCTAGAACACCTAAAGTTTCTCCTTTCCAATCAATTGCCATTTGTAAATGACATCTGGCAGCTTCAACTCTTTCATGCATATTAATGGGCTCTAAATGCTTTCCCGTTTTAAAAAAGTGTTTTACTTGTTTAAAAAACCACGGATTGCCGATAGAAGCACGTCCTATCATAGCGCCATCAAGACCATAGTTATCTCTCATCTCTAAGGCTTTCTCTGGTGTGTCAACATCGCCATTCCCAAAGATAGGAATGTGCATTCTTGAGTTGTTTTTCACTTCGGCAATCGGTGCCCAATTGGCTTCTCCTTTATACATTTGTGCACGCGTTCGCCCATGAATTGCAATAGCCTTACAGCCTACGTCTTGTAACCGTTCAGCAACTTCAACAATTTTTATGGAATCATGGTCCCAGCCTAAACGGGTTTTTACAGTAATAGGAAGATGCGTGTGCTTTACCATTTCTTTGGTAAGGGTCTCCATTAAATGAATATCCTTTAAAATACCTGCACCTGCACCTTTAGAAACTACCTTTTTAACAGGACATCCAAAGTTAATGTCAATAATATCCGGATTAGATTTTTCTACAATCTCAACTGATTTTAGCATACTATCAAGATTGGCGCCAAAAATTTGAATCCCTACAGGGCGCTCTTTTTCGTAAATATCTAGCTTCATAGTACTCTTAACAGCATCCCGAATTAAACCCTCGCTTGAAATAAATTCTGTATAAACAACATCAGCGCCTTGTTCCTTACATAGCGCTCTAAAGGGTGGGTCACTAACATCCTCCATTGGTGCTAATAGCAAAGGAAAATCCGGAAGTTCTATGTTGTCTATTTTTACCAAGATGTATACTTTAATGCAAAGCTAGAACTTTATGTCGAAAATTATCTTTTTACCATCTCTAAGCACAACGGCTTTTGTTGTATTTCCTACATCAAAAACAGATAGGGCTTTCATATAACTCATCATATCTACAACTGTACTATCTCCTAACTGAATAACAATATCTCCCTTTTGTAGTCCAGCCCTTATTGCTGGTCTGTCTTCACTTACGCCATCAATTCGCATACCTTTTCCATCAAATAAATAATCTGGAATAACCCCTAGTCCTACTTTAAATCTTGGCGTTTCTTCGCTTTCATTTTTAGTTTTTCTAAAAGCTAATTTTCCGTTATTGTCTAAATCAGAAATGATATCAAAAATATAGTTTGAAATACGCTCCATTCCTTCATAGTTCACCTTATCAAAATCGTCACTAGGTTTATGATAATCTTCATGCTGTCCTGTAAAAAAATGCAATACAGGAATGTCTACTAAATAAAACGAGGTGTGGTCTGATGGTCCAACGCCAGATTCGTTCTCAATAATTTTAAACGACTTATTATTAGCCATGAGTACTTGCTTGAAAATTGGAGATGTTCCAACCCCATAAACCGCTAGGGTACTATCGGCTTTTAAACGACCAACCATGTCCATATTTATCATATAGTTGATTGAATCGGTAGAAATAGTAGCGTTTTTAGCAAAATAATTAGATCCTAACAGCCCCATTTCTTCTCCCGAAAAAGCCATAAATAAATAATTATTATTGGTGTTTGCCTCTCTTAATTTGCTTGCTAAATTCAACATAAGTCCTACTCCACTTGCATTGTCATCAGCGCCATTATGTATAGCTTTATCTTCACCTCTATAAAGTGACCCTTCATTGCCAAATCCCAAATGGTCATAATGAGCGCCAATAACAATGGTTTGTTTGGCATTGTTATCGATAAACCCTAAAACATTTCGTCCCGTAATAGTACTGTCAGAGTTCATTGATATGTACTTAACTTCAGAATGTGGATCAGTTTTAGGTTTAAATGTAAAGTCTTGAAAATAGCCATCGGTTCCCTTTCCCTCAAGGCCAAGGTCCTTAAAACGCTTTGCAATATAATCTGCTGCTGCTTTTTCTCCGGCTGTACCTGTTCCTCTTCCTTCAAGTTTATCGTCTGATAAAAAAGAGACATCCTCTTTTATTTTGTTCTCTGGTTTATAGGTTGTATTACATCCTAAAAGTGCTGTAAAAAAAACTAGAATTAGTATTTGTTTCATGTTATTAATATTAATTTTGTTAAAAATACTAATTATTGTAATGATGAGGTATATCTATATTGTGTTATTTATTTTTGTGGCATTTTCTTGTAAAAATGAAAAAACCAAAACCATAAAAGAAAACGGTGTTAGCAAACAAAATACAAACGCTTTAATCTTTCCTGAAGAGACCCATTTTAAATCAATGCGTCAAGTTACTTTTGGTGGTGATAATGCTGAAGCGTATTGGAGTTTTGACGATAAACAGATTATTTTTCAATCTAATAATAAAGCTTGGGACGTAAATTGTGATCAGATGTTTTTAATGAATGCAGATGAAACTTTTGATAATACTATTCCGCCAATGATTAGCACTGGTAAAGGAAGAACAACATGTGCTTATTTCTTACCTGGTAATACACAATTTGTATACGGATCTACACATTTAGCGGGAGATAAATGTCCTGATGCCCCTTTGCGAAAAGAGGGGAAATATGTGTGGCCAATTTATGAAAGCTATGATATTTTTGTGGCGGATTTGGATGGAACTATTACAAAGCAACTGACTAATAGTCCTGGGTATGACGCAGAAGCCACTGTATCTCCGCAAGGAGATAAAATCGTATTCACATCAATGCGAAGTGGTGATTTAGAGTTATACACCATGAATATTGATGGTACAGATGTAAAACAAATTACTAATGAATTGGGTTATGATGGTGGCGCTTTCTTTTCTCCAGATGGCACCCAATTAATTTTTCGTTCCTCAAGACCAAAGACTGCCAAAGAGATTAAAGAGTATAAAGACCTATTAGCTGAAGGCTTAGTACAACCAACAGAAATGGAGTTGTTTATTTGTAATGCTGATGGTAGCGATTTACGACAACTTACTCATCTTGGAAACGCGAATTGGAGCCCATTTTTTCACCCTAGTGGAAAGAAAATTTTATTCTCCTCTAATTTTGAAGCAGAACGCGGTTTCCCTTTTAATTTATATTTAATTGATTTGGATGGTAAGAATCTAGAGCGTGTTACACATGGAGAAACCTTTGATGCATTCCCTGTGTTTTCTAATGATGGGAAGAAGCTTATTTTTTCCTCCAACAGGAATAATGGTGGTGGTCGTGATACCAATTTATTTATTGCAGAATGGAAAGACTAAAAGGCTTTTCGTTTTGTAATATTAAATTTAGTGACTGTTTTCGTTGCCCAATCGTTCTCTTTCTTCTACAGAAGAAGAGTGATCTTTTGTAGATAATTTTGTGTTTCCAAAATTATATCTAAATCCTAGTTTTACATATCTATTATCTAAGTTATCATACAATGTATTATCTTGATTTAGAAATTTAGTGGTTACAAAAACATCTTGTTCGTTAAATAAATCTGAAATTATTAAAGACACACTTCCTTTGCCTTTAAGCATTGTTTTTCTAATCGATAAATCACTCATTAATCTTGAATTTACAACCTGAAATCCCTGTACATTTTTACCAACATAGGTCATGGTGAAATTTGCAGTTAAACTATTGTCCTTTAGAAAAGAAACGTTATTGGTGAAATTAGTATAGTTAGCCCATCTATCTCGACTAATGGTGTTATTAAAAAAGGTTCCATTGTCGTTATAATTATAAAAAGATGTCCCTATATATACCGCCCATTTGTCAACAATATTAAAATAAGCTTCAAAATCTAAACCTATTTCTTCAGTATAATTAATGTTTAATGAGGTGTAGGTTAAAATGTTGGTATCATTGTCCTGAATTGGAATTTGAAAAATATTATTTTTATATTTTTTATAATAGGCTTCTATAGTAAATATATTATTAATGGAAACCCCTAATTTTATATTACTCGTGTAAACAGGCTGTAAATTGGGGTTTCCTGTTACAACTGTGTTATCATTTAAAAAATATTTAAATGGGTTTAAATAGGTGTAATCTGGCCGTGTAATACTGCGTTTGTAATTTGTGTAGATACTCACTTTATCTGAAGCTTTAAAGCTAAGGTTTGCTGTTGGAAACCACTCAAAATAATCTTGATCATTATTTTGATTTGTCGAAATAGAATTGGCTTTAATTATCGTTTGTTCTACTCTCAATCCATAGCTTAAACTCCATTTCTCCCATTGCTTATCATAACTTAAATACGCAGCATATACTGTTTCATCATAATTAAAAGCATCTGTGTTATTAATGTTTAAAACTTCAGTATTCCCAATAATATCATTTTGAATATTATCACTTTTAGATTTTACGTTTGAAAACTTAACGCCTGTTTCAAAAGATGAGGAGTCATTAATAGGTAAACTATAATCTAGTTGTGAAGTAATTATTTCATTGTCTTGTGTTGATCTTGTATTAAAGGCATTATTTACAAAAAAAGAGTCGTTCCCTAAAAAATAATCGGTTTCTACATCTTGTCTGCTTTTATAATCATAGTTTGTGTAGTGCGAGTTAAAATAAAGTTTAGCATTGTCTTTATTAAATGTATGTACATAACCCAAATCAAAACCTAAATTGTTTTTTTTGTCTTTAGATAAATTATTCGAATTAAAACTCGCAATTTCATTACTAATAATTGGAGTGATTTGTGTATTACTTTTCGTTATTCGCTTAAAATAAGGTAAAAACTGAGTGTTTGCTGATAGATTTAATGTGTTATTATTATTAAAATCCCAATCAAAATTTAAGTTGAAATTATGTGTTTCTGTCCATGTATTTCTATCCAGATCTGAAACCCATTGTTGGTCTGGGTAGTTAATAGTGGTTCTTTCTACGCGATCAACTTTCTTATTGTTATAGCTATAGTTTGCATATACACTTATCTTTTTTCCTTTAAAATAATTGGACATGCCATAATTTGTCTTTGGGAAAACCCCTTGGGTATAATTACTAAAAACACTACCGTTATATCCGGAAATCAAGTTTTTTGCCATTATAATACTCAAAACAACACCGCTCTCTGCGCCATAGCGAGCTGGTGGATTTGTAATCACTTCAATGGCTTTAATATTTGAAGCTGATGTGCCCTCTAATAACTCTGCTATTTCGTTTGCTGATATGTGTACTTTTTTATCATTAATATATACAGTTGGGATTGTGTTCTTTATCGTTATTTTATTGTCCAAAACTAAAACGCCAGGAGTATTGCGCAATACCTCCATCATATTTCCTTCGCTTAAGGCTGTTTTTTCTACATTAAATACTAGCCTATCTACTTCGCGTGTTAATGTTGGTTTTTTATAGGTAATTTGTATTTCGGAAAGCGTTTCAACAGATTCTTTTAAAACGATTAAAGGGATTTGCAAATCTCCGCTAACTGTAATATTACTATAGTTGTCCTCATAACTAATAAAACTCGCTTTAATAATGTACTTATTTGCTGCTACATTGTTAAAACCAAACTCCCCTTCTTCGTTAGAAGTCGTTCCAGAAACTATAGTTGAATCTTGTGCTTTTAAAAGTAAAATATTAGCATATGCTATCGGGTTGTTAGCCTCATCTTTTATATTGCCAGAAACAGTAAATGTTTGAGACAACATAAAAGTTGTACTAAATAAGAGTGTTAATACACAAAAATATTTCTGAATCACTTGAAATTATCCCATTTAAAATGCAAACATATAATATTTAATTCATATAGGTTTACGGAAAAACAGTAGTTTCCAATAAAACACTAGTAAAATAGGGTGTAAAATAAATAAACCCCTGTTTAATTTAGAATGCTCTCAGATTTTAAATGGTATAAATTTGTGTATTTTTGCAGTCTGGCAGAAATAGCCTCAATTTAGCATACATGAAAAAGATTAGAAATTTCTGCATAATCGCACATATTGACCACGGAAAAAGCACGCTCGCTGATCGCTTGTTAGATATTACAGGCTCAGTCACCGAACGTGAAAAACAAGACCAGCTTTTGGATACCATGGATTTAGAAAGAGAACGTGGTATTACCATTAAGTCTCATGCTATTCAAATGGACTATACGTATAAAGGTGAAGAGTATATTCTCAACCTTATTGACACGCCTGGTCACGTCGATTTTTCCTATGAAGTATCACGCTCTATCGCCGCCTGCGAAGGTGCTTTATTAATCGTAGATGCTGCACAAAGTATTCAGGCACAAACTATTTCTAATTTATATTTAGCCTTAGAAAACGATTTGGAGATTATTCCCGTTCTTAATAAAATAGATTTACCCAGTGCAAATCCTGAAGAAGTTACTGATGATATTGTGGACTTATTAGGTTGTAATCCTGAAAAAATTATTCATGCAAGTGGTAAAACTGGATTTGGAGTTGAAGACATTCTTACTGCTGTAATAGAACGTATTCCGGCACCTAAAGGGAATCCTGATGAGTCTTTACAAGCCTTAGTTTTTGATTCTGTTTACAATCCTTTTAGAGGTGTAGAAACTTATTTTAGGGTCATTAATGGTTCTATAAAAAAGAATCAACAAATAAAATTTATTGCAACTGGTAAAACATATTCAGCTGACGAGGTTGGAACGCTTAAATTGAGTCAGGTTGTAAAACAAGAAATAAAAACTGGAGATGTTGGTTACTTAATTACGGGTATTAAAGATGCTCGCGAAGTAAAAGTTGGAGATACCATTACTGATGCTAAACACCCTACTACTAATGCAGTTGAGGGTTTTGAAGATGTAAAACCAATGGTGTTTGCGGGAATTTATCCAGTTGATACTGAAGATTATGAAGAGCTTCGTAACTCTATGGAGAAATTACAGCTTAATGATGCCTCTTTGGTTTTTTCTCCTGAGAGTTCTGCTGCTTTAGGCTTTGGTTTTCGTTGTGGTTTCTTAGGTATGCTACATATGGAAATAATTCAAGAGCGTTTAGAACGTGAATTTAACATGACTGTAATTACTACGGTACCAAACGTATCGTACCATGCATTTACAAGAAAATATCCTAACGAACCTATAATAGTAAATAATCCAACCGATTTACCAGATCCTTCTGGCTTGGAGCGTGTTGAAGAGCCTTACATTAAAGCAACTATTATTACAAAATCTGATTTTGTGGGTAATGTAATGTCGCTTTGTATTGAAAAAAGAGGATTAATTACCAATCAAACATATTTAACTACGGAACGTGTTGAGTTAACTTTTGATATGCCTTTGGCTGAAATTGTTTTTGATTTCTACGATCGCTTAAAAACCGTTTCAAAAGGCTATGCGTCTTTTGATTATCACCCTATCGGTATGCGAACTTCTAAATTAGTACGTGTGGATATTTTATTAAACGGGCAGACTGTCGATGCGCTTTCCGCCTTAATTCATGCTGATAATGCACATAATATTGGTAAAAAAATGTGTGTTAAATTAAAGGAGTTAATCCCAAGACAACAATTTGATATTCCTATTCAAGCAGCTATTGGCGCAAAAATTATTTCTCGGGAAACCATAAAAGCGCTGCGTAAAGATGTAACTGCAAAATGTTATGGAGGTGATATTTCTCGTAAACGTAAACTTTTGGAGAAGCAGAAAAAAGGAAAGAAGCGTATGCGTCAAGTTGGTAATGTAGAAATACCTCAACAAGCATTTATGGCGGTATTGAAACTGAATGATTAACTATGTTTTAATCCGTTCTGTATTCGCTATAGTTTCTAAATATAGTTATGAGGGTTTTCTTTGATTAAAAAGTAATGCAATGACAATAAATCCAACGCCTGTTAATGCTGGTGCTGGAATTTTTGCTATAATCCCAATAGCAATCATCGCAATAGCAATAATTACAAGTAACGCTAATAATGCTTTTTGTGAATTCATAAGTGTGTAATTTATATTAATTCTATTGGTTTCCCTAAATATACCAGTTGATACCCTTTTTCTATCTTATGGTTTTCTAAGCTATAGGACGATATTATTTCTAACTCGCCATTCGTGTCTTTTACAAACAATGGTATAATATCCTTATCATTAATAGTAATCTCAATAAGTTTCCTAAAATGTACTTCATCTTTTATTTCAATTTCATGAATGGCTGGGTATTTTTTTGCTGTTCTGGTTAATAACTCAAAATCATTGGTATGTGAAAACAAACCTTCTTTTGGGTTGCTTGTCGGGTCATTCATTTCTTCTTCAGTGACTAACCTAAAGGCGCCATTCTCTCCAAACTGTTTACTGAATTTATTAATAGCATATTTGTTAATATCTGGATTTCCCGTTAAAGCCATTAAATATCCTATATCATTAAGCTCTATGTTATCTGTTAATGCGTCTGAATAAATATTAGTGTTTAAAGCTTCAAGTCCTAACTTTTGAGCCTTTTCAATATTTACATGATTGCTATCTATGAGCACAACATGTCTGTCGTTCTTTTCAAGATAACTTGCAATTAAACGCGATATTTTTGATGCACCTACTATTAATATCCCTTCCGATTTTTTTAAAAATACGCCTGCAATTTTAGCAAATAGTCGTGCTGTAGTTGCGTTTAAAAGCACTGTTCCAAGAACTATCATAAACACTAGAGGTGTAATATATTCTGCCCCTTCTACACCCGCCTTAACAAGCTTTGAACCAAATAAAGAAGCTATACCCGCAGCAACAATACCTCGTGGTCCTACCCAACTAATAAATAGTTTTTCATTTAATTTTAAAGACGATTTTCGAGCACTTAAAAACACTGCTAAAGGACGAATTACAAATACAACAAGTGCAAATAAAATGGCTGTTTTCCAATTGTATATAAGCAATAGGTCTTCTATATTAATATTTGCTGCAAGAAGGATAAAAAGAATTGAGATTAATAAAATACTCAATGATTCCTTAAAATAAAGTAGTTCTTTTAAATAGGCTGATTTTGAGTTTCCTAAAACCATTCCCATAACCACAACCGCCAGCAATCCGGATTCATGAGCAAAACTATCTGAAAGCACAAAAACACCTAAAACTGCTGCTAAAGCAAACACGTTTAATAAATAGTGTGGAATCCACTTTTTATTTATTGAAAAATTAAGTGCGTGTGCAAAAGTAAATCCAAAAGAAGAACCAAATAACACTATTTTTCCAAATTCAATAAACGCGGTTTTCGTAAATTCTCCCCCATAACCAACACTAATAAATTCAAAAACAAGCACAGCAACCAGTGCGCCTATAGGGTCAATTAAGATGCCTTCCCATTTTAAAATGGCAGAAACATCTTTTTTAAGAGGAATGTGTCTTAATATTGGGGTAATAACCGTAGGTCCTGTAACTATAATTAATGCCGAAAACAAAAACGAAATTTCCCAGTTTAAATTAAATACATAATGTACTGTAATTGCCGCTGTAAAAAATGTTACTAAAGAGCCTAGTGTAATTAGTTTTGTAATTACAGGTCCAACGTTTTTTATCTCACTGGTCTTTAAGGTTAAGCCACCTTCAAATAGAATAATACTAATAGAAAGCGACACAAAATAAAAGAGGCTATCTCCAGGAAATAATCCTTCTTTTCCATTCCAAATAGGTTCAATCCACTTCGTCCCATCTTCCGATAAAAACTCAGACGCTACTGGTCCTACTAATAACCCAATAAGTATTAGGGGTAAAATTGCCGGTATCTTAAATCGCCATGCAATCCATTGCGCTAGTATACCAGCTATAATGATTCCTGCTAATTCTAACATTAAATATATTTTGTTGTTAAAATACTAATTTATGTTAATACGAAAGTAGTTTATTTTAACGAAATTTAATCGCCTTTCATGGTAAGCCTTAAAACTGAACATGCCGATTTTTCGGCGAATTTATCTTTGCCAGTCCCTACTAGTACACTTATCCAATTATCTTTTTGTGGCGTTCCTAAAATAAGCAAATCATATCCTGCTGAGGTTTTAGAAATAGCATTGATGGAGTCATCCGACTTTAAAATAATAACCTCGCTTTGAGTGTTTACTTTTTGTAAAAGGGTTAATGACGTTTGTCGCATTTCTTCCTTAACATCTTTAGGTGTTTGTGTTGGCAAAACATGGAGTAGTGTTAGTGAGGCATCATAAAATTGACAGATGCGATCGGCAATAGCAATAAAGTTTTTATCCTTTCTCCCTGGTCGTAAAGCGAGTAAAACTTTACCTATATGTCTTACACCGTTGTCTTTAAATAAGGCAAAATCAGAATCTATATGAGTTACCAACCAACCAATAGGGTTTCTTACTAAAATCCCATTATGCGCTCTTCCATTCCAGCCCATAACCAACCAATCGCAATTGGTTTGATTGCTTAAAGCATGAATTGTATTTGATACATCGTGCGTCACAACAGCTTCAAAATCTATATTAATATTTTTAGCTCTCGCTAATCCCGAAATGCGTCGTGCTAAAGAGGTTATTTTCGGGCTATCTTCCATAAATGCATCTAGAAAGGTTTGGTTAGGGACTTCGGTAATATTAACCGCTTGTAGCTGTTCTCTTTTATTAATGGCTGCTCCCATTTCAATTAGCATTTCGGGGGAATTTTCATTCCCCAACAAAGGCACAACAACACCTGCATCTGATGCTAATTTACCGTCTAAAAATTGTGAATCAATCTCTCTTTGTCTTTCAATGTTTCTTCGCTCCTTGTTCTTTTTATTATATAACAAATATAATGCTGGTCTATGGCCGTAACGTCTTAAAACACCTGTTCTAGCGGTCTTTTTTCCAAAATAAAAATAGATGATAATCCCTAGTGCTATTATTGTAAGTATAGCCATAAAAGGCATAAACCCTAAAAACACTAATAAAATAACACCGCTAATTATACCAAAAATCTGCACAAACGGATAAAGCGGTGAACGATAAGGAGGGTTGTACCATTGCGCAGATGTTTCTCTTAAAACAATAACGGCTGCATTTACAGCAACAAACATCATAACCATAAAGGCACTCGCTAGTTTGGCTATTTTTTCAACATCAAGAAAAAGTATTACTAACGCCATTGCTACCATTGCTACACATGTTATAATAATAGTAGCTACAGGTGTAAGGTATTTAGAGTGTACTTTACCCATAAATGTTGGTAGCAACTTGTCTCTAGACATGGCAAACGGAAATCTAGAAGCGGCTAAAACCCCTGAGTTGGCCATAGAAATAAGTGTAATAACGCCAACACCCGCTGCTATATAACCGATATACTCTCCGCCTAATAAATTTGAAATAGTATAGATGGGTTTGATGTCTGTTTTTAAGGAATCCATTGGAATATTTCCAACCAAAACAAAAGTTACAAATACATATATTATGGTCATTATTAACAACGATAATATCATGGCTCTTGGCAGGTTTTTATTTGGGTTTTTAATTTCTCCTGCTATTGCCGCAACCTTTGTTACACCTGCATAAGAAATATAAACAAATGCCACAGTAGGACACTAAGCCAATATTACCATCGATTAAAAAAGGATCTAATAAATTTGCATCAATTCTTGGGATTCCAAAAACTAATATTAAAACCAAACTTATTAAACTAATGCTAACAATTACAATTTGAACTTTGCCTACCTTTTTTATTCCGAAAATATTTAACAAAAGTATTATTCCAAGAAAAAGAACAGCAACATATTTTGTGAGGTTAATATCTATGTTGACCAAAATTGAAAGATAAGCACCAAACCCCACTAAAGCAAAGGAGCTTTTTAAAAGTAGTGATAACCAAAGTCCAATTCCCGAAATAGTTCCGAAAATGGGTCCAAAAGCGCGTTCAATATATACGTAAGTTCCTCCTGAAGACGGCATTGCAGTTGCAAGTTCCGATTTTGAAAGTGCTGCTGGTAAAACACACACCGCGGCAAGTAAATACGCTAACCAAACAGACGAACCTGTTTTGGCTGCTGCTAACCCTGGAAGTACAAAAATTCCACTTCCTAACATCCCTCCTATACTAATAGCAACAACAGAAATTAAAGGTAAGCTACGCTCTAGTTTTTTCAAAGTTTAATATTTGTTTCTAAAATAGTCTTTTTTTGTTAATCTCCTAAAGTAAACTATCTCTGAGCAATCTAGTAAAATATTATAAAAAACCACTCATGGGAATCAAAACATTTTCTTAACGGTATCGTGTTTTACAGCTTCTTTTCTTAATTTGCACGGAAATGAAATTATATCCTATAAATTCAGGAAATTTTAAGCTCGATGGAGGTGCTATGTTTGGTGTAGTGCCTAAATCGCTGTGGCAAAAAACCAATCCAGCCGATACTAATAATATGATAGATATTGCGGCGCGCTGTTTGTTAATTGAAGATGGTAATCGGTTAATTTTAATTGATACAGGAATGGGAAATAAACAAAGTGATAAGTTCTTTGGTTACTACTATTTATGGGGAGATGATACCATAGACAAATCTTTAAAACAACATGGGTTTCATCGTGATGATATTACCGATGTGTTTATGACACATTTGCATTTTGACCATTGTGGTGGAAGTATTCAGTGGAATAATGATAGAACGGGTTATGAGCCCGCGTTTAAAAACGCGCCTTTTTGGAGTAATCACGATCATTGGCAGTGGGCTGTTCGTCCTAATAAACGAGAAAAAGCTTCCTTTTTAAAGGAAAATATTTTACCCATGCAAGATAGTGGGCAATTAAAGTTTATTTCACTTCCCGAGAAAGATATACTTGAAAAATCCGAACTTGGTTTTGATGTATTCTTTGCAAACGGACACACCGATAAACAAATGCTCCCTATGATAAACTACAATGGAAAAACTATAGTTTTTATGGCCGACTTAATACCAACCGTTGGTCATTTACCAATTCCTTTTGTTATGGGTTATGACACAAGACCTCTATTAACCCTTGACGAAAAAGAGCGTTTTCTAAATCTAGCTGCAGATAACAATTATTATTTGTTTTTAGAACATGATGCCCACAACGAAATTATAACCGTACAACATACCGATAAAGGTGTGCGTTTAAAAGACACATTTACCCTAAATGAAATTACAGAATAAACTATAAAATAAAATGAACATTAGACCTATTAAGTTAATTGCGCTAAGCGTTTTTACTATCTCATTACTTGTTGCTTGTGGTACTACAGCAACGATTTTATTAACACCAATTGAAAATATTGATAATACACCAACAAAGTTTAATGAATTAACAGAAGTTGAAGAGCATACTTGGAGTCATTTAGACTTAGTTAAAGACACCATTCCAGGGATGAGTGTTAATAAAGCTTACGAAGAAATTATTAAAAACAAGAAAGGGGAAACAGTAATTGTTGCAGTTATAGATTCTGGAATTGATATTGATCATGAGGATTTAGATGATGTGATTTGGACAAACAAAGATGAAGTTCCAAATAATAATAAAGACGATGATGGTAATGGTTATGTTGATGATGTACATGGTTGGAATTTTTTGGGAGATGCTTATGATGAACAGTTAGAGTATGTGCGACTATTAGCAAGTGGAGACACAAATAACCCTAGATATAATGAGGCAAAAGCAGAATATGAAAAAGCCTACCAAAAGGCAGTGACAAATAAAACACGGTATGAACAAATTTTACAGCAGGTTAATAATACTGATGAGGTTATCACTAAACATTTCAACAAAAAAGATTACACTAAAGACGAGGTTAATGCAATAAACACTTCAGACCAAGAACTGTTGCGAGCTATCCAAATAGCAAAATATATGTACAGCAATGGCATAAATTATATGGCTGAAGCCAAAAAGGAGCTTAAAGATGGTGTTGAACATTTTACCGAAAGTCTTAACTATAATTTAAACAAAAGTTTTACAGGAAGAACTACTGGTGATGACCCAGATGATTTTTCACAAAAATTCTATGGTAATAATAATGTAAAACCTGTTAAAAAAAGTGAAAGCCACGGCACTCATGTGGCTGGAATAATTGCTGCAGAGCGCAATAACAATATAGGTATAAATGGTGTTGCTAACAATGTGAAAATTATGCCCATTAGAGCTGTACCCAATGGGGATGAATACGATAAAGATGTGGCGCTTGCTATACGATATGCCGTTGATAATGGAGCACAAATTATTAATACTAGCTTTGGTAAATACTATTCCCCTCATAGTGATTGGGTAAGAGATGCTATTGTTTATGCTGGGAAAAAAGATGTGCTTATAGTAAATGCCACTGGAAACGAGGGTACGGATATTGATACTAAAAACGTCTATCCAAATGATGCTATAAACAACAGTAAGGAAGTTTCAAGTACATTTTTATCTGTCGGTGCTACAGAGCCAAAATATAGTTCTAGCTTAGTTGCAAGTTATTCAAACTATGGGAAAATAAACGTAGATGTATTTGCCCCAGGTTCTAAAATATATTCTACAATTCCAGAAAACGAATATAAATCCATTAGCGGAACATCTATGGCGTCTCCTGGTGTTGCTGGTGTTGCTGCGTTAATACGATCGTATTATCCTAAATTAAAAGCTGCTCAAGTAAAACAAATTATAATGGATTCGGGCTTACCCATAAAGGTGAAAGTTATTGTAGATGGCGATTCAAACAATGTGAAACCATTTAGCGAGTTGTCAAAATCTGGAAAGCTAGTAAATGCATACAACGCACTAATTTTAGCTAAGCAAATTTCAAATAATTAAAAAACCTTATCTTCACATTTTTTATAACTATCCGTTAATCAATTCATTATGAAGCAATTATTAATTCTAGTTTTATGTCATTCTGTTGTTTTTGCTAATGGGCAATCCACAACTGCAAACTCTTCAACGTATTGGCAACAACATGTAGACTATAAAATGGAAATTGATATGAATGTAAATACATATCAATATAATGGTAAACAAATCCTTGTATATACAAATAACTCGCCTGATATTTTAAATAAGGTCTATTATCATTTGTATTTTAATGCATTTCAACCGGGAAGCGAAATGGATGTAAGGTCTCGTACAATTTTAGACCCTGATAGACGTGTTAAAGATAGAATTAGTAAACTTAAGCCTAACGAAATAGGGTATATAAAAGTGAACTCTTTGTTTCAAGACGGAAAAGCTGTGACCTATGAAACTGTTGGTACTGTTCTCGAGGTAAATTTAAACAAGCCTATTCTACCTGGGGCTTCTGTTACATTCACTATGGATTTTAATGGACAAGTACCTGTGCAAATACGTCGTTCTGGTAGAAATAATAAAGAAGGTGTTGCGCTCTCTATGACACAATGGTATCCTAAAATGGCGGAATATGATTTTGAAGGGTGGCATGCAGACCCTTATATTGCAAGAGAGTTTCAGGGAGTTTGGGGAGATTTTGATGTAAAAATAACTATTGATAAAAACTACATAATTGGTGGCACAGGATACTTACAGAATCCTAACGAAATTGGTTATGGGTATGAAACCAAAAGAGTAAAAAGAAGTAATAGAGATAAAAATGTTTGGCATTTTGTAGCGCCAAATGTGCATGATTTTACTTGGGCTGCAGATCCTGATTATATACACGATACACTTCAAGTTCCTAATGGACCTA
>JAADHG010000265.1 GCA_013151975.1 Chlorobiota bacterium
CTTTTTAAGTGATATTGCTTAGTGAAACAGCGATAACCTTCGGGTGTTAAATAGTAATCGCCTTCTTCAATTGGGACAAACTCCTTCATATATTACAAAGATAATGTAAATTACAATGATTTTTAACGTTGTTATATATGATTTTAATTTCTAAATATTTAGTTCCTAGAGGATATACTGGAGTTACAGTTTATCCTTTTGTATTCTTAAAGTATCATAAATTAAAGACTGATGAAGTACTTGTAAATCATGAATATATTCATCTTAAACAGCAATTAGAGTTGTTGGTTATCCCATTTTATATTTTTTATGGGTTTGAGTTTTTGATTAGATTAATCCAATACAGAAATTGGAAAACGGCTTATAGAAATATTTCATTTGAACGTGAAGCCTATATCAATGAAGACAATTTAGAGTACTTAAATGGAAGAAAAACTTGGCAATTTTTAAAGTATCTTCGCAACTATGATTTTTAATCTTGGACAAAGCATTAATCAACCCATCAAATTGCCTCAAAAGTTTGATGTTGAGCTTTATATAAAACGGGAAGATAAAATTCATAAGCACATATCAGGAAATAAATATAGAAAGCTAAAGTATAATTTACAGGAAGCAGATAAGCTAGGTTACACTACACTATTAACTTTTGGAGGTGCGTTTTCAAATCATATTGCTGCAGTGGCATTTGCTGGACAAAAGTTTGGTTTTAAGACCATAGGGATTATTAGAGGAGAAGAACTTGAAGATAAGATTAATGATAATGCAACTTTGCAGTTTGCAAAGGTGAATGGGATGCATTTTAAGTTTGTGTCGCGAAGTGACTATAGAGAAAAAAACTCAGACGGATTTCTTCAACAATTACAAAAAGAATTTGGTAAATTTTACTGTGTTCCTGAAGGCGGAACAAATGCTTTAGCAGTTAAAGGCTGTGAAGAAATTCTATCAGATAGTGATACTATGTTTGATTATATATGCTGTGCAGTGGGTACAGGAGGTACTATCTCAGGACTTATTAATAGTGCAAAATTACATCAACAAATTTTAGGATTTCCAGCCCTAAAAGGTGATTTTTTATCCAGCAATATTAGTAAATTTGTAACTCGGAGTAATTGGAAATTAATTACCAATTTTCACTTTGGCGGATATGCTAAAATAAATGTAGAATTAATTGAATTTATAAATCAATTTAAACACATGCAAGATATTCCTTTAGACCCTGTATATACTGGAAAACTAATGTTTGGCGTTTATAAATTGATTGAAGACGGGTTTTTTCCAAAAAGGTCAAAAATATTAGTAATACACACTGGAGGTTTACAAGGTATTGCAGGAATGAACAAGCGATTAAAACAAAAGAAATTACCATTGATTAAATGATAAAAAGAATAGTATTAATATTAATTTTATGTGTATTAAGTTTTAGTTGTGGCTCTAGAAAGAGAGCAGCACGGAAAAAAGCTGAAGCAAACAAAGAAATTGTTAAAAACCCTTCTGAAGATTTAAATGATAACGATGTTGAAACTACAACACCTAAAATAAATAACACTACTCATTATATTTCAGTTTACAAAGATATTGCCATTTCTGAGATGAAAACATATGGCATTCCTGCTAGTATTACTTTAGCTCAAGGGATTTTGGAATCGGGTTCAGGGAAAGGAACACTTGCGGTAAAAGCAAATAATCATTTTGGTATAAAATGTCACGATTGGAAGGGTGCTAAGATTTACCATGATGATGATAAAAGACAAGAATGTTTCCGAAAATATAAAAATTCTAACGGATCATTTAGAGACCATTCAGAGTTTTTAGCAAAACGCGGGCGTTATGCTAGCCTTTTTAAATTGGATAAAGACGATTATAAAGGTTGGGCAAATGGTTTGAGACGTGCGGGTTACGCAACTGATAAAAGGTATCCTCAAAAACTCATTAGTTTAATTGAACGTTATGAGCTTTATAAGTTTGATGGTACTGCATCTAAAAAGAAAAGAGCTAAAAAGCATATTGAGTATACGGTTGTAAAAGGGGATACATTATATTCAATTTCTAGAAAATATAATATTACGGTTAAAGAATTGCAATCAATTAATGGGTTGGAAGGTACCGAAATAAGTATAGGTCAAGTATTAAATATCAACACAAGAGAAAAAAATTAAAATGATTTATAAAAGAAGTAGTGCATTATTTGCCCAAGCAGAACAGGTTATTCCAGGAGGTGTTAATTCGCCAGTTAGAGCTTTTAAAGCTGTAGGAGGAACACCAATTTTTGTAAAAGAAGCCAAAGGTGCTTATTTATATGATGAAGATGATAATCGGTTCATAGATTATATCAATTCCTGGGGTCCAATGTTGCTTGGTCATGCGTACGAGCCTGTTGTTAATGCCGTAGTTGAGAAAGCAAAAAAAGGAACATCGTTTGGGATGCCCACTGAAATTGAAACGCAGATTGCAGAATTAGCGGTTTCTATGGTTCCAAATATTGATAAAATTCGTTTTGTAAATTCCGGAACTGAAGCCTGTATGAGTGCAGTACGTTTAGCAAGAGGTTTTACAGGAAAAAATAAGATCATAAAATTTGCTGGCTGTTATCACGGGCATAGCGATTCTTTTTTAATTCAGGCCGGAAGTGGTGCAGTTACTTTTGGAAGTCCAAATAGTCCTGGAGTTACAGAAGGAACAGCAAAAGATACTTTATTAGCGACATATAATGATATAGAAAATGTTTCCCAGTTAATTGCTGCAAATACTAATGAGATTGCTTGTATTATTTTAGAACCTGTAGCAGGAAATATGGGCTGCATTCCTCCTAAAGACGGATTTTTACAGGCGTTAAGAGAATTGTGTGATACGAACAATATCCTTTTAATTTTTGATGAGGTTATGTCAGGATTTCGTTTGGCAAAAGGAGGCGCTCAAGAATTATATGGTATCCAAGCAGATATAGTTTGCTTTGGTAAAGTGATTGGAGGTGGTTTGCCTGTTGGTGCCTTTGCAGCAAGACAAGAGATTATGAACCATTTGGCGCCATTAGGACCTGTTTACCAAGCAGGAACATTAAGCGGAAATCCATTAGCAATGGCTGCAGGATTAGCTATGTTAAAAGCGATTAATGAAGACCATGAGTTGTTTAATAGGTTAGAAGCTAAAACAAAGTATCTTCATGAAGGCATAACTAAAGTATTGGCTGCATCTAATATTGAACATAAAATAAATAGAGTAGGTTCAATGATTTCTGTTCATTTTACTTCGGAAGATGTTGTTGACTTTGAATCTTCTGCCAAAGGGAATAATGACACTTTTAAAAAATTCTTTCATGGTTTATTAAATGCAGGAATTTATATTGCACCAAGTGCTTTTGAAACATGGTTTATTACAGATGCTTTAACATATCAAGATTTAGATGAGACTATTGCAGTTATAGAAAAAGTAGCCAAAACTTTATGATGCGTTTGCGATGTCATTTCGAAGGAAGAATGACTGAGAAATCTCATTATTCAGTAATTTTAATTTGTGAAATTGTACTTCGATAGGCTCAGAAAAACTATCGAGAGTAAGTGATTTTAGTACATAAATGGTTCTCTATACAAAATTATGATTACTTCGGCTTCGCTCAGTAATCAATAATTTCACTCGAACGGACAATTGGTAAAATCTCATATTTCTACTTTAGATTAAAATAAAAAAGCATCACTCAATGAGAGCAATGCTTTAAAAAAAACTAACCAACCAACCTTACTAAGACCGTTTAGATCTTCGTTTAATTTGTTTACGCTGTTTCATATGCTTGTGCATAACACCTTTTTCAAGTTTTTCAAATTGTTCTTTTGAAAGGATAGCTTGCATTTGTTTTTTGCGTGCTATCTGTTCATCTAATCGCTCGTTCATCATATTGAAACGCTCTTCTGTAGAAGGTTTTTCAAAGGCACCACTTTCCCTCATTTTTTTACGAGTTTCCATCTTAGCTTTTCTTTCAATGGTATTTGCTAAATTTATTTTTTGAATCTCTCTCTGTTGCACCTCTGTTAAGTCAAGATGAAGTGTCATTTTTTTGGTTTGTAAAATAGCGATTTGCTCAGGACTAAAATCGTTAAATCTATGAACGCTTTCTTTGTGTTCTCCTTTTCTCTGTTCACCTTTATGACTTTGCGCAAAGGCTTGTATACTAACAAGGGCAATTACAATTACTACTAATTTTTTCATTTGTTTTTAGTTTTGATATTATATCTTTAGGACTAACGGAATGTTGTAAAGTTTAAATAGGAATTGTGTTTTAACTATGAATTAACAGTTTTCTTATGCAATAAAAAAAGGCTTCAATTATTTGAAGCCTTTTTTAAATATGTTTGAAATATATTATTTAGGATCTAAAATACTATCTATACGTTCTAATACATCTTGTAAATGAATGCGTTTCATTCCAGAAGCACTTGAAACAGCAGCTCTAACCGAGCGTTGTAATGATTTTAATTCGGCTCTTACAACAGCTCTTATATCCGATTGATTTACATTTACATTGGTGCGTCTAACAAAACGTCTAAATGCGGCTGGAATTTGAGACTGTTCTTCGTTCATTAAAAATTCCATTCTATCTATATAAGCACGTTGTAAATTTCGTCTATACGTGTCAATTGAGCGTCCTGTTCTTAGTTCGCTCCAAATACCTTGTCGTAAATCTCGCATCATGCTAAGAAAACTATAAGCGTTGTTTCCGTTCATAGTTTCGTTTTCAATCATACGTTCCATTCTGCCAAAATCTAAAATATTGTTTAGTGTTCTGGTTTGAATGCCTCTAATACGTTCTACATTACCAGCACTTTCAATTTTATCGAAAATTGTAGGGTCAATTAACCATTTTGGAGTTTGAAATAATTGCTTTTGTAAAAATTTTAAAGACTCTTTTTGTTTGGTTTTATCAACGTAAGTATATACCGCTCCTTCTTGATCGTAAGTTTTAAAATTTTCGTAAACACCACCAATATTTGATGCTACATGACCCATATAACGATTAAACTGACTTAGAACATGGCGATACATGGTTTCTAAATCATCATAATTTTTACCCTCTTCAGCAGTCCATTGAATTAAGTTAGGCACAATACGTTTAAGGTTGGCAATACCATACATACTTGCTTTAATAGCATCGTCGCCTAAATCTTCAGTTTGAGAGCTTGGATCAATAACGCCAAATTGTTGTCTCCCAAAGCGATACATTGGATCACCAGCATGTTTTAAAATCCAACTGTCTAACGTTTTCTTTTCGTCTTCAGCAGTTTTAGCGTCTAAAATAGGGCGGTATCCCCAAGAAATAGCGTATTTATCATATACACCAATGTTTGGCATTAAAGCCACACCTTTATCTTCAGGTTGTGCAACATAATTAAAACGTGCATAATCCATTATTGAAGGTGCAGTACCATATTTTTTAGTGAACTCTGCACTTCGTAAATCGTCAACTTTATAGGCACTACTACTACCCATATTGTGTGGTAAACCTAAAGTATGTCCAACTTCGTGAGATGATACAAACTTAATTAACTCGCCCATAACTTCATCTTTAAATTCAGCAGTTTGTGCTTCAGGGTTTATGGCAGCAGTTTGTACAAAGAACCAACCATTTAATAAACTCATTACATTGTGATACCAGTTAATATCAGATTCTAAAATCTCACCCGAGCGTGGATCGCTTACATGCGGTCCATTGGCATTTGGAATTGGAGATGCTAAATAGCGTACCACAGAATAACGCACATCTTCAGGACTCCACTCTGGATCTTCTTCAACTGTTGGAGGGTCTTTTGCTATGATTGCATTTTTAAATCCAGCAGCTTCAAAAGCTACTTGCCAATCTTCAATACCTTGTTTTATATATTTGCGCCATTTTTTAGGCGTCGCTCTATCTATATAATATACAATTTGCTTCTTAGGCTCAACGAGTTCTCCACGTTTAAATTTTTCTATGTCTTCATCTTTAACTTCTAGTCTCCAACGATCAAGATATCTCACGGTTTTGCTTTTTTGATCTTCCAAACCATAATCAACCTGACTACTTGTAAACCAACCCACGCGTTGGTCGAAATAGCGACGTTTCATAGGTGTTTTTGGTAATAAAATCATGGAATTATTTATCTCTATGGAGATGGTTCCAGTGCTTGAATTTGAAGGAGGAGCTCCTGCAGCATAGGTTTTTACATGGCGAGCTTCAATATTTAAGGGATAACTTTTTACACTTTCAATAAACGACTTGTTAGCTTCTAAACGTGAAATTTTATATCGTTTCCTCCTAGATTGAGGAAATCCTAGAGCTTTTACATCTTTAGCAAATAAATCAGTAACATCAATAACGGTGTTTAAAGAATCTTTGCTAAAGGCTTTAATAGGAAATGTGTAAAGTACTGGTTCAAAATTAGAATTTATAACTGCTTCATGAATTGGCAATGAATCTGCAGCGACAACATTATAAGAAACTACTCTTAGAACTACTTTTTTTCCTATCTTTTGCCAGCGCAATACTTGGGTGTTTTGTTTACCACCACCAAAACCAATACCATTGGCTGTTTTAGCAATACGTGTTACCATTAACATTTCGCGACCAAAAAGTGAATCGGGAATTTCATAAAAGAATTTATCATCAATTTGATGTACTGTGAATAACCCTTTATCGGTTTTAGCATCTTTGGTTATTACCTTAGCATAAGGTTTAATAGCTCCTTTTTTTGGAGGTTTAGGTTTTGGTTTAGCTGCTGCTTTTTTTATAGCTTCGGCTTCGGCAGCTTTTTTTGCGGTGTTACAAGAGGTTGCAATTAGCGTTAATGCCAATAACAATACTTTAATAGAATGTTTCAATTTATAGGTTTTTTAGTTTAGCAAGTGAAAATAATAAATACCAAACACGGAATGATTTTTAACCAGAAAAATTAGTAATACTTTAACTAAAAAGTAAGAATATCAACCCAAGATAGTGATAATAAGCTCCTATAAAGTGTCTAAAAATGCCTGTAATAAATCAACACCTTCTGTATGAACCATAGTCGTTCCTATTAAAGGCATGCTTGTTCCAGGGTTATAGGTGTTTATTCTTGCTGAGATACTAAACCTTCTCATAAATATATTGGTATCATCAAAAGCAGTTTCAAACCTTAAATCTAGAGTAGATTGTTGGTCGCAAAAACCACCTGGAGAATGACAATGTGCACAGTTAATATCAAAATAGGCTCTAGAGCGCACTTCTAGTGTTAAAGAAGTATTTTCCCAATTTGGTAAGGCTCCAATGGTACTTGGACTTGGTGAATTTGTTAATTGTCCGGCATCTATAAATTTTTGAAGTTGATTGACACCATCTATTTCAAAATTCATGGTTCTTAATTTAGGTCCAATAGGTGTTATATTTCCTGCGTTGCTATGACACTTTGTACAATCATTTTTTGCAGGAATTTGATAATCGACAGTCATATTGCCACCATTAGGATTAACCCAATTTACTTTTACCACAGATCCATCTTCGGTAAAATTAGCATCTGTTTGGGTATCATTCCATTTGTAATTTCCAATAATCCAAGCATCATTCTCTCTAATTAATACACGTGTTTCAAGTATTTTTTTACCTACAGATAAATCGGTTTCATCTAAGTTGTAAAAAAATGTTTTTGCTATTAGAGTTCCATTAGGAAAAACAGGAAACCCATCTCCTGTGTATTCTAATGCTGCTCCATCAGGTAGAGCTATGACACGTAATTTATGAGCATAATCTGTAAATAGAATTGTATTGAGATCGTATTTAAAAGTTCTAGGACTAATATTTAAATCGCCTAAATCACCAGAAAAAAGATTTAACTGAGAAAGCAATGGTAAAAACTGAAAAACTACAGGGTCGGCGCTAGTGTTGAATTCATTGACAACGCTTAGCATACTTACATTATCAACAGAGCAGTTTGCTAAAATATAATATTGGTATGTCGTTTCAGGCAATAAATTATTAATTATAATTGAACCTCCCGAAGCTGTAACTAAAGTGCCAGTTCCTATTTGGAAACCACTAACACCATATTCAATAGTCACGTCTTTTACGTCGTTAGTATTTGTCCAGTTTAATGTTGCACTGTTGTTCGTAACATTTGTAGTGCTAATCTCGCTAGGAGTTTCACATAATGCAATTGTGTCGTCATCATTGACACATGATACAAAGCTTATTAAAATAAATGCTGTTAATAAAAGGCGTTTCATAGATTTGGGTTTTTCTGTTAAAAGGGGCTGAAAATAATGAAAATAAGAGGTGGATAATAATAAAATCGATAAAATGTTGAAATATTCTACTAAAGTGAATGTCAAAGCATTTTGCTTGAGAGGTGTAGTGAGTTGTGTTATGTTAGAATGTATGATTTTAACCTACTATTAAAAAGTTTTATATCTTGTGAGTAGAAAATTAATACATGATGCCATATTGGTTACAAATTATTTTAATTATTGCCATTGTTTATGTTGTAATAAGTGTGGCTTTATATTTTTTACAAGACTACTTTTTGTTTAAACCAGAAAAACTATCTAAAGATTTTCAGTTTTATTATGATAATCAAGAGACCGAAGAGCATAACCTTGAAACAAGAGATGGTGCCACAATAAATGGATTACTCTTTAAACCAAAGAATAAATCAAGGGGACTTGTTTTATACCTTAAAGGAAACTCTAAAAGTATAAAAGGCTGGGGGAAGTTTGCTGTAGATTTTACAAGGCATGATTATAGTGTGCTTATGGTAGATTATAGAGGTTTTGGTAAAAGCACAGGGAAGCGCTCACAAAAAGCAATAAAGAGAGACCTTCAAGAGATTTATAATAAAATAAAAGAGAAAACCACCGAAGATAGAATTGTTATTTATGGTCGTTCTTTAGGTTCTGGTTTTGCATCAAAATTAGCTTCAATGAATAATCCAAGAATGTTAGTTTTAGATGCACCATATTATAGTTTAAGAAAAGTTACAGGACGCTACATGCCTTTTATGCCATTATCGGTTATAATGAAATATCCTTTGCCAACCTATAAGTGGTTAAAGTATGTAAATTGTCCTATACATATTATTCATGGTACTCACGATAAGTTAATTCCCTTTAAAACCAGTGTTAAATTATCTCAAATTAAACCAAAGATTACAAGACTTTATACGGTTATTGGTGGCGGACATAAAAACTTAAATAATTTTGAATCGTATCATAAAATGTTAGGAGAAATCATTAATTCTGTGCCTAAAGAAGTAAACCTTGAAGGATCCAGTATTAATGTAAACCACTCAAGCAGAACAAAGAATGCAAAAGTTTAAAAAAGGCCTTTATTTTTTATTAATTTTTTATGTAATGATTACAACTTCATTGTATTTTTTTCAAGAGAAAATTTTATTCAGACCAACCGTTTTAACTCAAGATTATAAATATAATTTTTCGTATCCTTTTGAAGAACTATTTTTAAAAACTGAAGATGACGCTGTGATTAATGCTTTACATTTTAAAGCAAGAAATAGTAAAGGCGTCATTTTATATTTTCATGGTAATGCTGGCGATTTATCGCGTTGGGGTACTATTACGGAGTATTTTGTAAGCATGAATTATGATGTATTAGTTATGGACTATAGAACGTATGGTAAAAGTACAGGAGTTTTAAGCGAAGAAGCACTTCATAAAGATGCACAAATGTGTTATAATGTCC